>PWNO01000035.1 GCA_003557765.1 Bacteroidales bacterium | reverse complement strand
GCTGATTGCGTTTTTGCTTCGTCGGGGTGAGAAGACTCGAACTTCCGACCCCTTGCACCCCATGCAAGTGCGCTAGCCAACTGCGCCACACCCCGATTTTGCGCTGCAAAAATAATACATCGTGTGGATATAACAAAATTTTATTCCCAGGGGGAAAGCACTTTACCTACACCCTTGCCCTCCACTCAATATCCGGAATCCCTTTGTCGTGGGCAATCTTGCGAGCCAGCACAAAAAAGTAATCCGAAAGGCGATTGAAATAGCGGATGACCAGTTCATCCACCTTGTCATGTTCCGCAAGTTGCGTAATGATGCGTTCTGCACGGCGACAAACACAGCGGCAGATGTGCGCATGTGATATGGCAGGATGACCGCCCGGAAGAATAAAATGCTTCAGCTCGGGCAGGGCTTCGTTCATCTTATCGATTTCTTTTTCCAGGAGCGTAATGTCGTCTTCATGCATGTTTGGCAGAAACTCAGGCTGACAGCCATCATCACAGGCAAGCAGTGACTCCGCCGTGAAGACCCTGTCCTGGATCTCGAGCAGGAGATCTTTATAGTGCGCCCCGATTTCCTGGTCGCGCAGCAAGCCGATGAATGCGTTGAGTTCATCAGCAGTTCCATAAGCTTCTATTTTCAGGTGGTGTTTTGGCACCCGCCTGCCGCCTAACAGGGATGTCTCTCCTTTATCCCCTGTCTTGGTATAAATTTTCCATTCTTCCATAGTGTGCTATACAATTTGTAGTTGGCCATTCAGCTTCATTCAGGCAAATCCGGTCCATGAAGAACCTGTCAAAATGCAAATGAAACCTTTACGCCAAGTCTTGTATAAAGACCATAATCATTCTTTACAAGGGAAATGTTTTGGGCAGTCCGCCTTTATCAAAATAAAGGTCATGCTTTCTCTTCCAGCAGTTGCGAAAGCGTGGTGATGTCCTTATTCACGTCATCGGACTCTACCAGGCCATCGCGCAGACGGATAATCCGATGTGCGTGTTTGGCGATGTCTTCCTCGTGTGTTACCAGGATGATGGTGTTTCCGGCATAGTGGATATCCTGCAATAAGGCCATAATTTCAATGGATATTTTCGTATCCAGGTTTCCGGTAGGCTCATCGGCCAGGATGATTGAAGGTTTATTAACAAGTGCCCTGGCCATGGCCACGCGTTGACGCTGACCACCAGAAAGTTCATTGGGCTTGTGGTGTGTACGGTCTGACAGGCCGACCTGATTTAACACCTCAAGTGCCCGCCCTCTGCGCGCCTGTTTTGTTTGCCCTCCATAAATTAAGGGCAAAGCTACATTATCAAGGGCTGTACTTCGAGGCAAGAGGTTGAAGGTCTGGAATACAAATCCTATCTCCTTATTACGAATGTCAGCCAGCTCGCTATCACGTAGCTGGCTGACATCTTTATTGTTAAGATAATAGTGGCCACTGGTAGGTGTGTCCAGACAGCCCAGAATGTTCATCAGGGTGGACTTACCCGAGCCGGAGGGGCCCATCAGTGCAACATATTCGTTACGCTGAATAGTTAGGGAAACCCCACGAAGCGCGCGGACAACTTCCAGGCCCACTTTGTAATGTTTCGTAATAGAATCGATCCGGATGATTTCTTGTGACATGGTTTTATATCATTATTCGGTATGATGCGCGCAACAAAGGTAGGCAAAAACCGGAATCCTCCGAATCAATTGCTGACTTAATTTTCCTGCACCTTAATTGTACAACCAATGGCACGCGTAAACTCCGGGTCTGGCCTGCGGCCATCCATAATAGCTTTTATGGCATTAGCCAGATAGCGTTCCTCAACAGCAGTTGCATCGCGATAGTTATCATCTATGGCACCAATGTAAACTACTTCAAAATAATCTCCCTTGTTTTCGAGCAAATATACGTGTGGTGTCCGGGTAGCACCATATTTTGGGAAGACGGTTTGGTCGGCATCCAGCAGGTAGGCAAAAGGAAAGTTCTTTTCTTCTGCCCGCTCAATCATTTTGGTATAGGAGTCGGCAGGGACCACTATCGAATCATTCGGGTTGATCGCTACTACGGGAAATCCCTGCGGTGCAAACTCATTGTGCAGCTCTATCATCCTGTCTTCATAAGCCACAACGTATGGACAATGATTACAGGAGAAGATGACGACTACGCCTTTTTCATTCTCAAAATCAGAAAGGGCCACATAGTTGCCATCCACGTTTAACAAATTGAAATCGGGCGCCCTGTCTCCTACACCAGCACCATCGGCCATAAGACCGGAGCTGAAGAGTGTCAGTACTGCAAACAAAAGCATGTTTTTCATCATTTCTTGGATTTGGTTCATACAAAAATTGGTTCTACTGAATAAAGTCATAATAAAGGTAACACAATTTTTTCAAGTTCATCATATTTGAATTCCTTTTCATAGAACGCACGAAAGGAATTGTTATAGATCACGGTGGCCGGAATGGCTCCGCTCCATTCTTCGCTCACCAAAGGAATCCAGCGATTGGAATTAACATCATCCATAAGGATCAATTTGCTCTGGAGATTATGGCGTTCAATGAAAGGAATGACCCTGCTTTCCATGTGATCAGGGTTGTCAAGGCTCACAAGGATTACCCGCAGCCCCTCATCCTTGTACTTTGCATATAATTGTTCAAAATAGGGGATCTCACGAACACAAGGTGCACACCAGGTAGCCCAGAAGTTGACGACATAGGTGTAGCCATCGTCCCTTTCCAACATAGGCGAAAAAGTGTCAAAGTCCATCACTGTAATCTCTTCGTTGGCTAAAGAGGTCGAAGTTACTGATATGAAAAACAATAGTGCAATTAAGAAGGTATGCATCTGTTTAGATTTTTTTTGTTATTCCAGTTCTACATTGGCAGTAAGTGCTGATCCCACTGCAGATCATACTAAATTCATTAAACACAAGCAAAAAAACAGGGAAACAACCATAATGTTCAAAATTTTATTTAGTTTTATACTAAGTTAACAATGATTTTGATCATTCAGCATTAGTCTGCTTGTGACGATGTCTGGTTCATAATTTTTATAATCTGTCCATTATGATCAAGCATTTTTTTTTCGTTTTATTAATTCTGATCCTCACTTCTGGATCATCTTTTCTCCATGGGCACGAAAAGGACAGTTTGTTGGCGCAAATAGCGCAACTGCCTGAGGACGACATTGGGCACTTGCATGCCAAAACCTTGCTTTCACATGATTATTTAATTTACAACCTGGATTCTACAGGTATTCTGTTGCGGGAGAGCAGTAAACTTGCAGAGATGCATGATTACCCTGTTGAGCGCGCTGATTGGCTTAATATTAGTGCCGCCTACAATTGGTACAGGGGTAATCGCGACAGTGCGATAGTCAACTACCGGATCATTTACTCCATGGACCATCCGGATATCACCGACACACGCGCGGCGGCTGCCGTGAATCTGGCATCATTGTTCCGGACGCGTATGCAGGAAGACAGCACCCTGTATTATTTCTCCATGGCCAGAACCCTTTTTGCTGAGGCGGGAGATAGCGCAGGAATTGCCCATACGGACTATTCCCTGGCATCCAAATACTACCGGCAAAATAAATATCACATCGCCCTTGATTATCTGCTTAGAGCATATGAATACCGCCATTCCAGGCAGGATACTTTTGATTTGATATACGACCATAATTTTCTTGGCAGCATATACAAAAGCCTCAGAGATGATGAGCGCACCCGGCATCATTACGAGAAAAGCCTTTACTTGATCAGCTATCACCCCAAGCATCCGGTACGGTCTGCTGTATACAATAACCTGTCATCATTTATGGCATGGCGTATTGGTGATTTTGAGGAAGCATTGCGGTACAGCCAGTTAGCCATTGATCTGGCAACGAAAAACGAGAATTTGCGCGATTTATACGTATTCTACAACAATCATGGCAAGATTCTTTCATCTTTGGGTAAGCATCAGCAAGCGCTGGATTATCATCAGAAAGCCAAGGCATATTATCCGGATGACATCATTGATGAAATCGCCGCAGGCGTTGTTGCTGCAAGAGGCGATGCATATATGGGACTTGGTAATCACATGGAAGCACGCAGGTTGTTTCAGGAGGCCATAGAAATAGCAATCAAAGGAAAGGCCGCTGTGCGGAAGAAGGAGGCATACTATGGCTTGTTCAAACTTGACAGCATTGAGGGTAATTATTTTCAAGCCATTGACCATCTTCAGAAAGTACATAGTATTCACAATGAGATCTGGGAGGAAGAACGGACCAGGCACATTGCTGAACTGCACATCATTCATGAAACGGCGCAAATAGAAGCCGAAAACAGGATGTTGCAGGAATCCAACAGATTGAAAGAGGCCGTGATTGAAAACCAACGAAGGCTTTTATTACTTGGCATTGCGACCCTTTTGCTGCTTTTGCTGTTATTGCTCACCATATTATGGTCGCGGTATAAGTTGAAAAAGAAAAAAAATGAGCTGGAAGATTTGCAGAAACAGCTAATTAAAAAACAAGTAAAGATTATCGGACAAAATAAGGAACTAGATAAGCAAAAGCATGACCTGGAAGACTTGAATCGCACAAAAGACAAATTTTTCTCCATCATCGCACATGATTTAAAAGGGCCCTTCACTGCTTTGATGGGATACCTCGATATGATGCTGGAAGACTATCACGAGATGAATGATGATGAAAAACAAGAGGTCCTTAACAACCTGAAAAAAACCAGCAACAACGCTTACAATCTCACAGTTAATTTGCTGGAGTGGGCAAATTTGCAAATGAATCGAATTCAGGTGACGCCAGAAAGATTTTCATTACCTGACAAAGTGGATCAGGTTTTGGCATCTTTAGAATTTAGTATCCGGAAAAAAGAGCTGGAGGTTATCAATAAAGTTCCTGCCATTCAACCGGCAGCTGATCCATATGTTTTACAATCGGTTCTGACTAATCTGATTAATAATGCGTTGAAATTCACCCCGCGTGGTGGATGCATCATCATTGAAGCTCAAAAGTTGGATATAGATACAGTAGAAATGTGCGTGATTGACAACGGCATAGGTATTGCAAAAGAGCAACAGGATCATTTGTTTGACATGGCATCAAGCTATCACCATCCGGGCACGGAGGGTGAGACAGGTACGGGACTTGGGCTCTTGACTGCAAAAGACTTTGTTGAGTTGCTGGGTGGCACAATAAAAGTATCCAGCGAATTAAATGAAGGCAGCCGCTTTTGCTTTACTTTTACTGATCATGCAGCTAAAGAACCTGGCTACGAATTATAATCTATCAATCATTCGGCGTTTAACCTGTATTAGAAATTAAAAGTAAATTAAAAAAGCACCTGTGCGCTTATACAGGTGCTTTTTTGATGCAATGCTTTACCTTCTAATGAGCCATCGCGTATTATTTGGCATAGGCTACGGCCCTGGTTTCCCTGATGACTGTAATTTTAATTTGTCCGGGATAGGTCATTTCCGTCTGGATTTTCTTACTGAGGTCCTGGGATATTTGATCTGCCTCAGCATCTGAGATTTTCTCGCTGCCCACAATTACGCGCAACTCGCGACCAGCTTGGATGGCGTATGTCTTAACCACGCCTGGATAGGATAATGCCAGCTCTTCGAGGTCATTCAGGCGTTTGATGTATGACTCAACCACCTCGCGTCTTGCGCCAGGTCTTGCGCCCGATATGGCATCACAAACCTGAATAATGGGTGAAATCATACTATTCATTTCCACTTCATCATGATGTGAGCCAATGGCATTGCACACTTCTGGTTTCTCTTTATACTTCTCAGCGAGTTTCATACCTAATACTGCGTGTGGCAATTCTGGTTCGTTGTCCGGCACTTTGCCAATATCGTGCAGCAAAGCAGCTCTTTTGGCGATTTTTGGGTTGAGGCCAAGTTCTGATGCCATGGTGGCTGCAAGGTTTGCAACCTCTTTAGAGTGCTGCAGAAGGTTTTGGCCATAGGAAGAGCGGTATTTCATTCTGCCAACCAGGCGCAGAAGCTCATGGTGCATGCCATGTATTCCAAGGTCAATGGCCGTACGTTTACCCAGGTCCATGATTTCCTGATCAATTTGTTTTTGGGTTTTCGCTACGACCTCTTCAATGCGAGCCGGATGAATGCGTCCGTCGGTGACTAACTTGTGCAGGGATAACCGTGCCACCTCTCTACGCACAGGGTCAAATCCACTGAGAATAATAGCCTCCGGGGTGTCGTCTACAATGATCTCCACGCCGGTGGCGGCTTCCAGTGCCCTGATGTTCCGTCCTTCACGACCAATGATCCGGCCTTTGATCTCATCGCTTTCGATAGGAAATACGGATACGCTGTTCTCGATAGCCGCTTCTGTGGCTGTGCGCTGCAATGACTGGATCACCAGCTTTTTTGCCTCCATATTGGCAGATAATTTAGCCTCTTCCATCACCTCCTTCACATAAGCCTGGGCATCCGATTGCGCTTCCTGCTTCAGGGCCTCCACCAGCTGGCCTTTCGCTTCCTGGGCAGACATGCCACTAATCGCTTCAAGTTGCTCCAGTTGCTGCTTATGGCTCTTCTCAAGCTCGGTTTGCTTTTTGTTAAGGATCTCCAGCTGATTGTTCAGGTTTTCCCGAATGGTATTGACCTCGTTCTGCTTGCGCTGTAAATCCTCCATCTTCTGGGAGAACGTAGACTCACGCTGCTTGATCTTGTTTTCTGCCGCCGTGAGTTTCTGATTCTTCTCATTGACCTGTTTTTCATGTTCGGCCTTGAGCTGGAGAAACTTTTCCTTTGCTTGCAGGATCTTTTCCTTTTTGATGACCTCTGCCTCGGTCTTGGCTTCTCTGAGGATATGCTGACTCTTGCGGATGATTGTTTTCCGCATAATCGTACCGGCTACCAATGTGCCCAGCCCGATTGAGACGGCTGCTACAATGACAATCTGTACAACAGAAGTTGTGAATAATATAATCATATCGCTAATGTTTTATTGGTTAGATATAAAAAAACCCGCATATAATCCAACGAGGTTTTATGAAACCCCAGCTATACATGGTTAAGGGAGTCAGGATTCTTCGGACGTCCACTGCCCCCTGAAGGGGATACTACCGGAAAACCGGCAGTATTGAGGCCTGTCCTGGAAACCCCGAACGTTACCCTAATCGATTAATAGTGTTGAGTTTCAAAAACGTGCATTTGAATTAATGCGGGTTATATCGAAATGTCTTTCAAAGAACGTTCAACTCGTAACTGTAAGACCTTGATCCAGTATTGCGTCCAGTTTCTTCAGCCGGTCAAGTATCAGCTGGTGCTCCTTTGCTGTACTATCTAAACGTAAATATTCGACTGCAAATTGCAGGTTAACCATTGCCAACAGGTCTTGTTTATCCCTATAAGCAAAATTTTTAGCGTAATCCTGCATTTTATCCCCTACAAGTCCTGCTGCACTCCTGAAAACCTGCTCTTCTCTCTCACTTTTGACAGTCAGCCTATAAGGACGCTCTGCGATTATAACTGATATACGTTGATCTCTCATACGAGTGTGCCTATTTGTTTAATAGCACGGTAGATTTTTCGATTTCCCGCAAAAGTTCATTAATCTTTTGCTTTGCCATGGAACGATCCACACCATCCAATGATTTTGCTGACTTCACCACAATGAGCTCTTCACGCAATTGCGCATTTTTGCCATTGATTTTGCTGATTTGTTCACGCAAAGTCTTATTGTCATTCTCCAGTTCATCTATCCTGTGAGCTAGTTTTTCCTTGCGTTCCAGCAATTTTTTCAGCTTGTATTCAATATTTTCAAGGACCAGTGTGATTTCATCCATGAACCCACGATAGTTTTACTTAACACAAATGTACAATAATTTCTAAAAAAAACAACCATTTTTTTTAATGGTTCAATATGTTACAATTAATTTTTAATAGAAAATTATTTCAAATAAAACAATATATATTATATTTACAGATAAAATAAAATTCTGCCTGCATGAAAGAAGATTTTCTGCATTATATTTGGAAACATCGCCTGATCAATAAACAACCATTACAAACCACTGATGGCCTGCTTATAGAAGTGCTTTCGCCCGGCATGGAAAATCATGACTCCGGCCCTGATTTTACTGCAGCAAGCGTTAGAATTGACAATACACGCTGGGCTGGAAATGTGGAAATTCATGTAAAGTCTTCACTATGGTATGCCCATGGACACAATGAGGACGAGGCTTATGACAATATCATCCTGCACGTGGTTTACGATTGTGATATCATTGTAAAAAAGAAAAATGGTGAACCCATACCCCATCTGGAAATTAAAAAGTATTGCAAACCTGAGCTGGCAAGCAATTATGTATATCTGATGCAAAATAAAAGCACCATTGCTTGTGCAAAGATGCTATACTATGTTGATGACTTTATTTTCACACACTGGCTTTGTCGTTTGCTTGTCTGCCGGATGGAGGGAAAAGCTTTGGCGGCAAAGCGCTATCTTGAATATTTTGGAAATAACTGGGAGCAGCTTTGCCTGTTCATGCTGGCCAGGTATCTTGGAGGGAAAGTCAATGCCGGCATTTTTGGTCTGCTCATTCAGCGGACACCTTTCGATGTAATATTAAAAAACCACCATAACACCTTCACGCTTGAAGCACTGCTCTTTGGTCAGGCTGGGTTGCTGGAGCCAATCACCAGGGAAGGTTATCCGAAGCGCTTAAAGGATGAATACAGTTATTTATGCAAGAAATATGAACTTCCACCAAAAATCTCTAAAAGTAGCTGGAAATATGCCAGGATGCGTCCGTCAAATTTCCCGGACATCCGGATTGCGCAGTTAGCAGCAATGATTCATTTCCATGAGGCCAGGATATTCAGAAAAATGATGGAGCGGTTAGATAATAAAGACAGGATAAAATGGTTTGATTCCAACATGTCTGATTATTGGAAATCCCATTATCGGTTAGGAAAAACTACTTCCCGGAGGGTAAATAAAATGGGCATCCATACGGTGCATCATATCCTGATCAATGTTATTTCGCCCCTGATGTTTGTTTATGGGAAGGATAGAAACCAACCCGGGCATATCGAACACGCCCTGGACATGTTGACAGGAATTCCTCCTGAGAATAACCGGATTACCAGGATATGGCAGCAAACGGGACGTAGTGCTGGTCATGCAGGCGAAACGCAGGGTTTGATTGAGCTATATAACAACTACTGTTTACCAAAAAAATGCCTTAAATGCCCGGTTGGCCATCAGATACTCAATAAATAAAATTATTTTCAAGATTAACAGTTTGCCTGTAAGTATCATGCCATGCATTCAGGCCAGATACAAGACGTCGAAAAACGTCAGCAGGTATTATTTTTTTTTGGCTTCCGCCACGAATAGTTTAGTCTGCAAAAATGTACACCCTTCTTTTGCCACACCGGATTACTCCTGATCGGCCAGGAACCTTTCTGCTTCAATGGCTGCCATGCAACCCGTACCTGCAGCGGTCACTGCCTGGCGAAATGTTTTGTCCTGCACGTCACCTGATGCAAATACCCCAGGAACATTTGTCTCAGTGGAATCAGGTTTGGTTATCAGGTATCCGCTTTCATCCATCTCCAGCTGACCTTTAAAAATATCACTGTTTGGCTTATGTCCAATGGCCACAAAAAAGCCTTCAATATCCAGGCGGGTCACTTTGCCGGTTTTCACATTTTCGATGATCACTCCGTTTACGGATTTGTCGCCAACAATCTCTTTCGGTATGTGGTCCCAGATGATTTCGATATTATCCGCTTTCATGACCCTGTGTTGCATGGCCTTGGAAGCACGGAGCTCGTCGCGTCGGTGGATAAGGTATACTTTTTTACACAGCTTGGAAAGGTAAGAAGCCTCTTCACAGGCCGTGTCGCCACCACCAACCACAGCAACAGTCTGACCGCGATAAAAGAACCCATCACATGTGGCACATGCAGACACACCAAATCCATTGTATTTTTGTTCAGATTCAAGACCAAGCCACTTGGCTGAAGCCCCCGTTGATATGATCAGGGTGTCAGCAACCACCTCATGCTTTTCATCAATCACCACCTTAAATGGTCTTTTGGACAGATCTACTGAAGTGGCTAGTCCAAACCTGACATCCGTACCAAAGCGTTCGGCTTGTTTTTGAAAGTCGACCATCATATCCGGTCCCTTGACACCTTCGGGATAGCCCGGGTAATTTTCCACATCTGTGGTGATCGTCAACTGTCCACCAGGTTGTAACCCCTGATACATGACGGGTTTCAAATCTGCCCTTGCTGCATAAATGGCGGCAGTATATCCGGCAGGACCACTACCCAATATCAAACACCTGGCTTTTTCTGGCTTTTCACTCATGATAATCCCATTTTAAATTGATGATTGTTGCATTGCTTGCAGGCCTACATGCTATGTTGTTGAACAATCGGCTGCAAAATTAAGAAAACAAATAAAAACAATGATGCAATTTACTGTTTTTGGCAAAATAGTTGTAAGTTTGTTTATGGCCTTATCACCTTAAAAACAATCATTATGACAAGCACGAAGATGAAAACAATGCTTTTTTTGCTTATAACCGGATTGCTTTGGGGATGTTCGCATCGCACCCATCAGTCAGAAGCGCAGGAAGAAAGCATCAAGGAACCAACAGAAAAAATAGACATTCCCATGCAAAACAACGAGTTTGCCTTCGATCTCATGCGCCAGATTCCTGCAGGAGATGACAATATGGTCGTATCTCCCTTTAGTATTTCCACAGCACTGGCCATGACCTATGCCGGCGCTCGCGAAATCACCATGGAGCAAATGGCTGAAGTGATGCATTTCGACTTGGACCAGGATCGTTTTCACGAAGCTTACGGAGCCTATTTGCGGGAGATGAAAACCCGTGCAGAGGATCACATTGAACTAAACATTGCAAATTCATTATGGGCCCAGGACGACTATCACTTCCTGGATAGCTATTTTGAAACGGTAGAAAAGCATTACGACTCCAAGACTTTTCAGGTCAATTTCAAGAAACACCACCAGCAGATCACCAAAGACATCAATGAGTGGGTTTATGATGAGACCAGAGAAAAAATTAAAGACCTGATCGCACCCAATGTGCTGACCAACGACACACGCCTTGTCTTGGTCAATGCTATCTATTTTTTGGGCGCCTGGTTGAAGGAGTTTAATCCAAACCTGACCACGGAAGACCTTTTTTATCTCCGGGATGGGGAAATGGTGTCTACTGAATTCATGCGCAGAAGCGATACGCTCGCCTACTTTGAAGATGAACGCATGCAACTGCTGGAAATACCTTATTATGGAGAAGATTTTTCCATGTTGTTCGTGCTCCCTGCGGAAGGCAAGACGCTGGAAGAATTCGAACGCACTTTACATGCAGCATCATTTGCAGACATGATCGGAAAAATGGATAAACAAGAAGTGGAAGTATTTGTTCCCTCTTTTGAAGCGGATACACAAATCGACCTGGAAGATATTCTGGCACAAATGGGTATGGAAAATGCCTTCAGCCGCTATGCTGATTTTTCTGGCATGACTGGTGATTTGGACCTTGTGCTTGACAAAGTCATTCATCAGGCTGTGATTGAGGTGGGGGAAGAAGGCACAGAGGCTGCAGCTGCAACAGCCGTTGTCGTTATCAGAAAAACTGCTATTGATACTGACCGGCCGCCGGTTTTCAGAGCAAACAGACCCTTCCTTTTCTTTGTGAAGGATAATGCAACCCACAATATTTTATTTTCAGGCCGCGTAATGAATCCATCAAAATAAATGGAAACCATTAAGAAACCAAAAGCCAATCTTATGCAAAGAACAAGTGCGTTACTCGTGATCATGATCATGCTATTGATGACTGATACCAGTCATGCGCAGGTTTTTACCGGCGGAAGTGTCGGTGTGCATTACGACAGGGGGTACTACATCGATGCAGCGCCTGTAGTCGGATACAGCATGGGCGTCGTAGACTTGGGTGTTTCACCCTTCTATTCTTATCGAAATCACAGAGACCGGGATCCCCGTTATTCCTATGGCGGAAGGTTGTTTACACAGGTGAGCCCGGTACCAGAGGTATTT
This sequence comes from Bacteroidales bacterium, assembly GCA_003557765.1. The sequence continues at coordinate 6,428 of PWNO01000035.1, read as the reverse complement.
GGCCACGCGGAGTTCGAAATGACCAACATAGAACACGGCGATGACAGAAAATGGATCACCGGGTTCCCTGTAGGTGCCGGATACCGTTACCGCCTAGGTAGTCGTAGTGAAGCTTATGCGATGGTCCTGTATGACCTGCTGCTCGATGATGACAGCCCGGTACAAAACCCCATAGTCAGGGGCGGCATTACCTATCGCTTCTGATCTGACTGCATGCTGCAGGCAGAATCCTCCGCCTTTCTTTTAGCCATGCCTAACCTTTGTTTTCCGGCCATGGCAATGATTATTTTTGTCCGTCAGTATACCGCCTCAGGTCCTCATTAATTCTCATCCTCCGGATAAGTAACTGAAGGAGGTCATCAAGTTGACCTCCTTCATTATAGTCGGCCGGCACAATATGATCCACCCGATTGAGCCGGATCATTTCCCGGCATCTTTCACGTGCAGATGCTTTTCCAGTGATGGGCGCTGATTGGGTATTGAAAACCGCAATCGTATTTCCCCCCTGGTAATTCATCATCTTCATCGAAGGTACATCTGTTTCACCATCCCCGATATAGATCATCCTGTTAAAAGCAACCGGTCGCTCTTTTTCCGGGACATGCTGATTTACCCGTTTGTCATCATATGAGTTGTCGATACCCTTATTGATGCGAAACAAGTATTGGGTTTTGTTGGTGTAATTCACAGCCAGGGCGGGCCATTCCGCCTCATCCTTCTCATTATATTTAAAGCCGGAAGCAAAAATATTGCGAAAATGTTTTGCAATGGAAGTGCCTGAAATAAACTCCCTTAATCCTGAGGAAATGATGTGGTGATCCAAAATAATGCCCATTGATTTTGCGTAGGCGTTGATCCGATCAAAATAGCCCTCCACCCCCGGAAAAAAGCGGATGTCTTTACCGTAATCAATGAAATCCTGTCGCCTGATCGGGATTTGCTTTTCGCGCGATTTTTGTAACATGAATTGCATGTAGGCCAGAATGCCGTCCATATCGTGGTTGTATCCCATATCGTTGGCGTCTTTCCAGAACAATTCCTTGGGAATACCCAGCTTAGGAATAAAGGAATGCTCCTGCATGTTGCCCGGTGCAAGGGTGTCATCAAAATCATAGGCAATGGCCACTCGAATCATGTTTTCGGTCATTATAAAAACGTTTTATTTTTTTGTGCTTATATTTTTCATGTGTTTATAATTTTTATTTCGGTCAGATGAACCGAGCACTTTGCGAGCTCGGTGAAGCCAAAAGCTAATCTTACTGTTTTTCAAACAAAATGCCTGAAGACCGGACACTAGAAGCATAAAATCCCATCACCTGGTCATTGTCATCTCTGACAAATTTGAGACTTGTAATGGGAAAACTTCCGGTGTAATTGTCTTTAGATTCGGCTTTTAATGGAATATCATCCAGGCGCCGATGCTGCATGGTCAGCTTGCCCTCTTCATCAGCTACGATGGTGTAGAATGCTTCCAATTCTTCACTGAAAAACCGGCCTGTGTACATGGCAAGGTCTTCTTCTCCTGGTTGCCATACGGGTTCAGTAAGTCGTTGGGCAAAGTGGTCACCGTTCTGGTGCAAGGTCATGGCATATACCTCGCCCTCCTCGTCCCGGTGGAATGTCATGCTGGCATCCACTACGGTCATGAAAAAAGTGGAGTCAGAGCTTGCATGGATTTCAAAACGGGGCTGCCCTGTGGCCTGAGTGTACAGGGTGTCGCCTTCACGGGTAAACTCCAATATAAAGCCTGGCATGGCTTCCAATTCATATCTTCCGGCTATTTCATCAAAATTTTCAGGGTCATATAAATACAACTCATGCTGCTCTTCCATAGAAGGCTCATCAATATCCATTACATCATGAAAGAAAGCCTCTGCTATTTTTTGTACTACCTGGCCCGGGAAAGCAGCATAATTGCTTTGCACGGTTACCATACCCTGGATTTCAGGGAAAAGCATAAATTGGGAACGATGGGCCATGTCACCACCCGGATGGTGCACCACCTGCTGACCGTGCATTTCCGTGATCATTAAACCAAATGCATACATGCTGCTGTCACCACTGTTGAGTAAAAATTCTTCCTGCATGCGTGCAATAAGCGCCGCATCTCCAACAACCGGATCATAAAAGTTTGCTGCCCAACGGGATAAATCCGACACGGTGGAGTAAATCCCCCCGGCCCCCATGGAAGCGTGAAGGTCCATGACGCCAATAAGTTGGTTTTGCTCACTCTTATGGTATCCGAATGCCCGCTCCGGAATGATTTGACCGGGGGACTCGATGACCAAAGTACGCTCCATTCCTAATGGCTGAAATACATGCGTCTCCATCCATTCTGGAAACGGCGTATCCGTGAGGCGTTCAACCACAATGGAAAGCAATACATATCCAGAGTTGTTGTAATTGAACACCGCTCCTGGTTTATTCTGCAATTCAGCCTGGCGCTGCAGCACGGTAATCACCTCCTCCCTGGCGACATGGTCGCCAAGACGCCATCCACCCATGGCGAGGGTATTGATAAATTCCCGATAGCCACTTGTGTGGGCAATCAAATGCCTGATCCTTACGGTATCTTCAAAGACAGGCAATTCCGGAACGTACTTCCGGATATCATCCTCAAGGGATAGCTTTCCTTCTTCTTCCAGCAACAGGATGGCAAAGGCAGTAAACTGCTTGGAAGTCGAACCAATATTGGTCGGGGTGTCTTCCTGGAAAGGTATGCCATGCTCCAGGTTGGCCATACCAAATCCGCGCGAATAGATCACCTCATTGTCGCGTTTAACCAGAATAGCTCCTCCTGCAGAGGTATCCCCGTCATAATCTGCAATCAGGGCTTCTGCAATGTCCTCCGGGGAATAATCGGTTTCTTTTGCATGGGTGATTGCCGCTGAGATACACAATATGCTCATAAGCAAACCTATACACAGCAGATTAAAATAAATTTTGTTTTTCATGGTGTTGATGTGTTTAATGGATGACAAAAGGATGATAGGACAAAAGGACAAAATGCCGAAATGTCAAAAGGTCTTAAGGTCAAAAAATAAATGTACATAACGTTTTATGGACATCAAAAGCTAATCCAAAAATAGTAATTATTTGATAATATATATTTTATGTTTGTGCTTGTCATTGATTGTCTATAGGCGGACTTTTACGAGCCGACTTGATTTTGTACACTCGCGAACACTTTTGTTCAAATATGGACATACTGAACATAAGCCCTGAGATATTTGTTTGCTTGATAGATATACACTTAAAAAAAAAGAGATGCATATGAAACGCCTGCAAGACAAAACAGCAGTGATTACCGGAGGCAGTGGAGGCATTGGAGCTGCCACGGCAAAAATGATGATCAGGGAAGGGGCCAAAGTGCTGATCACGGACCTCGACGAAAAAGCCCTGAAAGAGGTAGCTGATGACATTGACTCGCCTGATCTGCATTGGATTGCTGCCGATGTAAGCGATGAGGAAGAGGTCAAAAAATATGCGGATAAGGCAAAGGAGTTGTTTGGCCACGTGGATGTATTTCTCAACAATGCCGGAATCGAAGGTGAGGTAAAGCCGCTGGATGAGTACCCGATGGATGTGTTCCGCAAAATTGTTGACGTGAACATATACGGCGTCTATTTCGGTTTACGCTACATTTTTCCTTTGATGAAGGAAAATGGGGGTTCAGTGATCATCACCTCGTCATTGGCCGGAGTGCGGGGGCATGCCAACATGCTGCCTTATGTGACCAGCAAGCATGCCAATTCCGGCATGATGCGGTCCGCAGCTCTGGAGGGCGCGCCATATAATATCCGGGTTAACAGCATCAACCCCTCCCCTGTCGACAACCGGATGATGCGTTCGCTTGAGGAGGGTTTCTCACCCGGCGAATCAGAGGCTACCAAGGAAAAATTCGAGCAGATCATCCCACTCGGCAGATACGCCACCAACGACGAGGTGGCTTCACTGGCTGTATTTCTTGCAAGTGACGAAAGCCAGTTCATTACCGGATCAACCCATATGATAGATGGAGGTATGAGTGCCTCATAAACCGATCAGGCTTTTTTGGAGTACCATTGGGTCGTTTTACGCCCTTTTTGGTTCCTTTTGTTGGTTTTCTGCCCGACAGTCTGTACTTTTACCGAAACAAGATAAGTACATAAGACTTTCGGACTTTGAAAATTCTTGACGATACGAACACGAAGGGTAAGATACTCCTTTACGCCGCCTTGTTGCTGGCCTCTCTCTTTTTTTTATTTCAGGGATTGGCTCACTCCAAATCCTTTCTGGCTCCATTGCTCACTGCCATGGTGCTGGCACTGCTGATGGTGCCGGTATCCCAGCGCATTGAACGCTGGGGCGGTCACCCGGTGCTGGCCACGTCGATTTCCACCATCATATTGTTGATTCTCGCCATTGGCTTTGCATCCGTTTTCTTTTTCCAGGCAAAAAGTTTTGCCGATGACTGGGAAGAGATCCAGGGGCGACTCCAGGAAAATATGATCGAGATCACCGATTACCTGGTTGAAAGAACGCCTTTGCGCCAGGAACAGGTAGACCGCTATAACCTGGATTTACGTAGAAGCTTGGATGTCCGGGAAGACATCGACACCCTGGAAGATAAACTGGAAAGTGAAACAATACCAGCAAAACCAGAAAGCCGCCCACCAAGATATGCGGAAGGGCGTGCCATGAATGCCATATGGGCGATCCTGGGTTATCTCACCAACTTCCTGATCATCCTGGTCTATGCCTTCCTGTTCATTCACTTTCGCAAGAAGTTCAAAAACTTTATCCTCAGGTTGTTTCCTGCTGAATCCCGGGTACAAGCCGCCTATGTCGTCACGCGATCGGCAGCTGTCAGCAGGCAATACCTGGCAGGAAAGCTTCTTCTGATGGTCTTCCTGGCCATCCTTTACTTTATCGGGCTCTATCTCTCAGGTCTTGAGGGCGCGCTATTGATCAGCCTGATCGCTGCCGCGCTTTCCATCATCCCGGTGATCGGCAACCTGTTCGGCTATTTTATCGCCATTGCCGTCAGCCTGCTTGCCGAAGGCGGAGCCGGTACCCTGGTGGGCATCACCATCACCTTCGCCATGGCCCAGTTCATTGACACTTACATCCTGCAACCCATCGTGCTTGGCGACAAACTGGATGTGCATCCTGTGTTCATCATCATCTCTGTGGTGCTGGGTTACCACGTGTGGGGCATCATCGGCATGGTGCTCTCCATCCCGCTGTTTGGCATGATTACCGTCGTGTGCCGATATGTACCAGCCCTGAATCCTTTTGGTTATCTCTTTAGTAGAAATAACGTGGATGAACCACCCGTCAGGAAGTAAGCATTAGTAACTGCTCTGTTTGTATCGGCTGTGTGAGGCGTTATTACTAGCAAAGGTGCAAAAAAAAGAATGCGCAAAAAGCGCAAAGCGTAAAACGATGTCCTTTGCGCATTTTGCGTGAAAACTTTTGCGGCCTTTGCGTGGAATTAAATTTCTACCAATAATAATCGCTTGAAAAATATCAGGTTTTTACCTTCCCGATGTGGTCTTCTACGGCCTTCACTTTTGCTTCCAGGCAGTTGCTGGCACCCTGGCGAATGTCCAGCTTGATGGCGGAGTACACGCGCTTGCAATCTGGCTCAAGCAATTTATAGGCCTTGCTGACCACTTCCAGGATCTCCTCCATGGTATCGGCCTCTACGATGGTACCCATGGGCGTCAGCTTGTAACTGTGCCCGCTTTCATCTATCATTTTAATGACTTTGCTTACATAGGGGCTTACACTTTCTCCCTTGTCTGTGGGGAACATGGCAAATTCCATCAGTACTGACATCGGTATAGGGTTTTGATGATACAATGCAATGAATGGTTCATGACCAGGATTTACTATACAGGGCCTTGCTATTATACCCTATGGTACGGACTCTGCGAATGGTAAAGCTATTCGCTATTCACAAAGATAAGAAAGCTTTCCCGGATCGTCAACAGGTTTTGCAGTTATTAAAGGGATGGCCAGTGAATACGTATGGTGGTTCCCTCTCCGACAGCAGAATCCAGCGACAACTTTGCCCCGTGGAGTGATACGATTCGCTGCACCAGGGAGAGTCCGATGCCGCTGCCTTCGCTTGCGGTCTTGTTGCTACCCCGGTAAAATGGCTGAAAGATATTCTGCTGTTCGTTTGCCGGTATTCCCGGTCCCTGGTCCGAGAAGCTGATCGCTGGCCCCGTGGCTGCCCTGTCGTAGGTCAGGAATATCTCCACCCGGTGGTCAGGAGAAAACTTACAGGCGTTGTCTATGATGTTGGCAAAGGCCACGGTTAACAGGTAACTGTTTCCTCTCACGGTGATGTAATCTTCCTCATCGAGGTGATCATCCATGGTAAAGTGAACCTGGTATTCCGGATGGTTTCGCAGCACCTCCTTCCTGGCCTCCATGAT
>PWNO01000040.1 GCA_003557765.1 Bacteroidales bacterium | reverse complement strand
GGTTGTCAGAGTCTTTGCCGACAATATCGTCTGATGCTGCCGCTTGATCTCGGCCGCGTCAGCCCGTGTTTGTACAATCGTTTCGAAAAGAGTCTTCTTGTGCACATGTCACCTTGTCATAGGTCGTATGGATACTTCTAAGTTTAATGCACCAATTCCGCGCCCCTCCGCGTTTTCAGCCCCATTTGTTGCCCCATAATAATCATCCGGCAGTACAAATACAAGAAAAACATGAGAGAATATAGCCAACAAACAATGGCATTTCAGGCCCCCAAAATAATCTCTGAAGTCTGTTAATTTTTCAGCCTCCTATCCAGCCGACCAAAAAGGTCTGGAATTCGGTGAGATTTAATACCGTACCGAGGTTGTTATGGGCTTGGCAGGCCTCTATTGCCGGCAATCAAATGGACAGCTACTGGAAAATCGGGAAATTGGACGCATAGGAACTCCACAAAATATTCTCATGCTCATTAGAAGTGCGGGGTGATGAATTGTTTTCTCGGGCACGCTTTTTGGGTATAATATTTGTAACGATTGTTCAAATTCAGGATATTAAGATGCCAAAGGTCGAGAAAGTATTCAGGCCGCAGATCACTTCGCAGGAGCTTCCGGTGTTTATTGCCCGGATTGCGGCGGGGTTTCCGTCTCCGGCGGCGGACTATGAAGAGGGCAAGCTTGACCTGAACAAACATCTGATCAAGAACCCGGCGGCAACCTTCTTTGTGCGGGTGACCGGGGATTCGATGGTCGGGGCGGGGATTCACGATGGCGATTTGCTCATCGTTGACCGGGCCAAAGAGCCGAAAAACGGCAGTGTCATCATCGCTGTCCTCGACGGGCAGTTGACAGTCAAGCGGCTGCGGATTCGCCGCGGCAAATTCTCCCTTGAGCCGGAAAACGACAACTATCCCGTCCAGCCCATCACTCAAGGAATGGAGTTTGAAGTCTGGGGCGTGGTGACCAATGTGATTCATCCATTATGAATACGATATTTGCCTTAGTCGATTGCAACAACTTTTATGTGTCCTGTGAGCGGGTCTTTGACCCCGGATTGCGCCACAGGCCGGTGGTGGTCTTGTCGAATAATGACGGCTGTATCGTAGCCCGCAGCAATGAGGCCAAGGCGCTGGGGATCGGGATGGGCACGCCGGTATTCAAAGTATGCGACCTGCTGGAAAAACACAATGTGGCCGTACTGTCCTCCAACTATACCCTGTATGCCGATATGTCAGACCGCGTCATGCAGACGCTGGCCTCTTTTACGCCGTCGATGGAGGTGTACTCGATTGACGAGGCGTTTTTGGATTTGCAGGGATTTAAGAGCCATCTGGACGCTTATGGACGACGCTTGCGGCAGACGGTGTTGCAATGGACGGGGATTCCGGTCTCGGTGGGGATGGCCAAAACCAAGACGCTGGCCAAGGTGGCCAAACATCTGGCCAAAACGTCCAACAAGGCCGCCGGGGTGCTGGATTTGACCCAGGAGCGGTATATCGCTGCGGCACTGGAACGCACGCCGGTCGAGGAGGTCTGGGGCGTGGGTCGCCGGATCGCCGCCAAACTGCACAAGGTCGGGATAATGAACGCCAAACAACTGGCCGAGACCGACCCCCGGTGGATTCAAAAGACCTTTTCGGTGATGGCGGTGCGAACAGTGCTGGAACTGCGGGGGCAGGTGTGCTTTGGGCTGGAAGAGACGCCTGCGCCGAACCAGAATATCTGCGTGTCCCGGTCATTCGGCCAGTCGGTAACAACGCTGGAGGCCCTGCATGAGGCGGCGTGCAGCTATGCGGTGCGGGCGGGTGAAAAGCTGCGCCAGCAGAACTTATGCGTCAAGACGCTGACGGTTTTTGCGATGAGCAATCGGTTTGACAGGGACAATGCCTACTCCAATGCGGCCAGTCATATCTTTGAGACGGCAACCGACAGCAGCGTGGAACTGGTCAAGGTGGTCGGGCCGCTGACTGGACGGGTCTATCGGGATGGGGTTAAATTCAAGAAGGCCGGAGTCCTGCTTAGCGGGCTGGTGCCGCAAAATCAGGTGCAGCGAACCCTGTTCGACAATCCTGCCAACCGCCAGCGGGACAGCCGCCTGATGGCCACACTGGATCGGCTCAACAGTCACCACAAACAAGTCGCCTTTGCCGCTGAAGGCATCGCCAAGCCTTGGCAAACCCAGTTTAATCACCGCTCGGCCTGCTATACGACGCGATGGGATGAACTGGTGCAGGTGGGATAATCTATCCCCAAATCAAGGCCATGATCAGCCCGGTAGAGGCGACAAAGAGGATTGGCCCTGCCATACTCCTGATCATCGACCGCAGAGGCGTCTGGAAATAACTTGCCGATAGTGACAGGCACAGATGAATAGGGCTGATCGCCAGCCCGCAGACAATTCCTGAAAACGCCAGCACCTCAAGCCCCAGTTTGGCCTCTTGGCCGGTTCCGATGAATGGAATCAGGAAGGGGAACGTCATGGCTACAGATGGCATTGTCAGTCCTGTTAAGCAAACCACCAAAAATGGCAGTACGAAAACAAGCACAAGGGGCGGGACATTGACGGATGTCAAGAAGTCAACCACTGCTGCGACGGCGCCGCCGGCCTCGATGTTCAGTTTAAACAACAGTGCACCGAAAATCAGCAGCATCACATCCCATTCAATCCCGGCACGAAAAATCGCTTTGCAGTCACAAAATGGTACCTTGTGGAGAATGAGAAAGAGAATAATCGCAGCAAGCATTCCGACCGCCGGTGTCACGTCAAGCGCCGCATACAATCCGGCCACGACGACAATCGGCCAGAATGCGTGCAGAAAATCGTTGAGGTTATGAAGCATCGCCTTGTGTGTAGTGTGGGTTTCTTTTTTAGGCGGCAATCCCGGCAGCAACAGAAACAGAATCCCGCCCGCTGTCCCGGCCAGCATAATCGGCAGATTATATAAAATCAGTGTTCCAGCCTGTATTCCCAGCATCCCCTGGATCAGCGGTACCGCCGGAAATAACGGCCAGACGGATTCCCACTGATGTCGAAACAGATAGTTCAGGGCGGCCTGACGGTTGCGGTCAATCCCGATCTGATCCCCCAATTGGCGAACCATCGGGGCCGACAGCATAATCCCGCCGGGCGTGGGCAGCATTCCCATCATCAGCGGGATGCCTGCCAGCGCCGCACGCCGGCTTCGGAACAGGCCGTGGATGGACGGCAGCAGTCGCCCGGATACGCCGGTGTGATTCATCGCATGCCCAAAGATGTTTACGAGGGTCAATAAGGCCGACAGGGTGATAAATAAATAGCCGGTGGTTTGGCTGATGGGCTTATCGGCCCATTCGGCAGCCACCGTTTGACCAAAGCCAGACGGTGTTACCTTCAGGAACACCCCCAGCACTAATGCCGACAGGATCATGGATTGCCCCAGTTTGACCTTAAACCGCAACAGGACACCCAAGAGTGCCAGCGTTATAAAAATGACAACTAATTCATACATGGGTTCATTGGGATTCTTTAATGTTCATTTCTGTGTCATCTTCTCCATCAGCCGTTGGATTGTCAAGAGGGCGCAGCCCTCGTAATGGTTGTTGACGCTGACAATGACATTTCGGCCCTCTTTAAGCTGTTCCTTGACGATGCTGGAAACCACGTCAAGTCCGGCATCTTGTGGTGAAACAATCGTGTCCCATTTGTTGTGGGTCTGTTTTTCGATCTTTTGGCGGTCTGGGCCTTGCAGGCGGATGATCAATGATTTCCCCGTGGATATGTCAAGTGTTTGGATCACTTCTGAGAGTGGAGGCATAGTGTATTAAACAATGTGGGCTGCATGTCCATCATCAGGGTCTCATCTTCAGATAACATTTCGCCAAATTATCATTACGTCAACGATTTTCTTCTTTGAGCTTATAAACGACTACAGCTTTTAAATGCGGATTGCAGTGTTTGGAATGTTTTAAAATTTCCCTTCCCAGATGCTCCTTAAACGTTTCGATTTGATGGTTTTCTTTGGCAACGTTTTCAACATCCTGATAGGCAACTGCCATAGTGCTTGGCGTTACATCTTCATAAAAGCTGCCCGTCATAAATCGAATGATTGCCCACACCCCAACCTGAATAGCAAAATCCGGGTTTTTCTTTTCATAGTGCCTGACGGCTTTAATGAGGGTATTCGGATCAGATGAGGTATGTTCAGCACATTCGAGCGCGATATCCAAAAACCCTTCGCTTTTAGCTGCCGCAAACCATTTGCCTTTCTGACGGCTTTGATTTATACAATCCAGTAAAATCGTTCGTTTATCGAGTGTGGGATACTTTTTGCAGATGTTCCGATAGATGTTCAGATACGTCCCGTAGGGAGGCAATTGCAGCCCATACCGCTGATAGGCATCTTCGATCTTTCCCATTTGAATAAGGGTGTCTTCACAGAATGAATCAATCGAGTGCTGTTCATTGATTGCTTCGGGGTGAATCTGGAGGGCATAGTCAAGTGCTTCTTGCAGCTTGCCCTGGTGGACCAATGCCATGGCCCAGAATTTATGGTCAAACCACATTCGTTTGGTTCTAAGTTGCAGCAGATCAAAAAGCTCATCATATCGCCGGGTAAACAACAGGCAGGATAAGCACATATCGGTCCCGACAAAATGTGAAAAGCCCGGACTTGACCACATCTCATGAACGGCCGGGAGCAGGCGATCAGCCCAAAGATGTGCCAGTCCGGGAAAGACACAAGTCTCTGCCCACCGATCTCTTAAGAAGTCAAATGTACCCCAGCCATCCTCCAGAATTGCGTCATAAAGTTTTTCCAGCCATTTCCCTCTGGTGTTCATTTCCCACGGGGCATTGATTAGAACCGGAATCAGCGATTCTATTGTATTATTCATGGCCGTGCCTAAAGCGCCTGATGAACTGTCAATATGCATCAGGGCGGGGTAGAGACGAATGAAAAGTTCAATGACCCCTTCTCCGGCCAAGGCAGGGTCTTTTTTGGCGACTTTTTTGATCTCAGAGACCGCTTCTTTCATCCGCTTGGACGCTTTTGCTGTTCCATTCCATCCATAAGCTTCCTTACG
>PWNO01000222.1 GCA_003557765.1 Bacteroidales bacterium | reverse complement strand
TGTTTGTGCCTGAAATGCACTCACCCCCGGCCCCTCTCCCAGGGGAGATGGGTGCCCATCACTCAGGAGCAATGCAATTGCTTTTTCTTCCTTCCTGCTTTTCCACCGCGAACCCTTCGAACTTCTATTCAATTGTCAATTGTCAATCGAAAATCGGCAATTGTTAATCGGCAATCGGAAGTCTGTGTGTCAAAAATCCTGTTATGTGTGTTTCATGTTTTTTAAACTATCATTTGAATTGTACATATAGTCAGTGTATGGTCGCGTATCCGGAATGTAAATTTATATAATTTTCACCATATCATACGTAGTTCACACAATTTGATGCAAAAATAGCATTATGAGTTTATGGCAAGTGCTCCCGGGAATTTCGTCGGCAATTATTTATTTTGATCTAAACTGATTGTCAAAAATATGTATATTTGTGTAACAGACTTGAGATATGAATGCACTTGATATTGATTTGAAAAAACGTTACTCCTATGCAGATTACCTGGGCTGGGTGGATGACACCAGGCGTGAATTGCACAATGGCCTTGTGAAACTGCTTGCACCGGCGCCATCCAGGAAACACCAGGAGTTATCTGTTAACTTTACCAGGATCGTAAGTAATTATTTAATCAAAAAGCAGTGCAAAGTCTTTCATGCGCCATCTGATGTCCGCTTGCCAAATACCAGAAAAAACCCAAAGGATAAAGACATCTATACCGTTGTGCAGCCTGACATTTACATCGTTTGCGACATGAAAAAGCTTGATGACAGGGGTTGCCTTGGTGCACCGGATATGATCATCGAGATTGTTTCAGCCTACGATCCGAAACGCGATATCAGGGAAAAATATGACATCTACGAGGAACACGGCATTCGGGAGTATTGGATTGTTAATCCCAACGACCAGAATGTGAGCGTGTTTTTGCTTGATGAGCATGGCAAATACCAATTGGTAAGCATGTATGCCGGTGATGATAAAATACCCGTGAATATTTTTAACGGTGACCTCAAGGTTGACCTGTGCGAGGTTTTCATGGATTAATTATCAGAGACATCCTTCTTTCACATCATTCTGCTGTACCCTATTCCCAGGCTTAAGGTGCTTTATCTCAATATATTGCTCTCCTTCCCAAACCATTTTGCACAGAAAAGCACCGATACGCTTGCCAGGCCAATCAGTGTTACAACAGTGATCAGGTAATGCGGGAAATATATTGTTCCGGCGATGATCTCCTTGGTGGCCAGCGTGATGTTGATGATCGGTATCATTGCCGTGATGGCATTGTATTCGATGCCGGGCACCATCGCAATGGCAGCCGGGATGATCACCAAAAAGGTCATGGGCGTAAGGATGCTTTGTGCTTCCTTGAATGTTTTGGCATAGATGGTGAGCGGTATCATCACCCCGCTGAAAAAGATGGTAAGCGGTATGAGCATCAGCAGGAGCAGCAGTACGAAACGTATGCTGAGGATGTCCATCACCACCTCCATGATGGCATCAGGCAGTCCGGCGGTGAGTTGAAACCCAAGGAAAAGTCCGAAAATGGCCAGCATGGCTGAGATGATGCCAGTGAGTGAAACGACGGACATTTTGCCGATCAGGATTTGCAGACGTGACACGGGTGTGGTGAGCAGGGTTTCGAGTGTGCGCCGTTCTTTTTCACCTGTGAAGAGGTCAATGGCAGGATACATTGCGCCCGTGAAGCAGAAAATGATGAAGAGGTAGGGGAGGAAGCCGCCGGCCAGCTTGCCGATCATCTCCTGTTCGCTGGCGATGTTTACCGGCTGGGTGTAAAATGGCTTTATGAAGCTTTCGTTCAACTCACGTTTTTCGAGCCGTTCTGCCACCAGCCCTTGCTCAAACTGGTTTAATACCCTGTCAATGCGTTCTTTGCCGTGTAGTTGTGCCCCTGAAAAGTAAAGGGTCAGCGTGGTGGGGTTCAGCCCATCCAGGGCTTCTCCAAAACCTTCCGGAACGACAAGCCCATAGGAAATGCTGTCGCTCCTGATCAGCTGCTCAAGGATGCCGGCATCTTCAATTTCAATGAGCTCCATCCGCTCTTGGGCTTCAATGAAGTTGGCCAGCCGCTGGTCATTGTCGTCGTTGACCCAGCCAATGCGCACGAGGCGAACCTGGTCGCGCTCCATCACCGACATCTGCAGGCGGGTCAGGGCAATGAAAATTACTGGGAATACGAGCACCGGTACGAGCACCATGATGATGAGGGTACGGCGGTCGCGCAATGTGTCGAGTGTCTCTTTTTTGATGATGGTGAAAATATGGTTCATGGTAAATGGTTACGGGTTACGGGTTTCTAATTTCCGGTACTGGTTTATGGTTGTTGGTTTGGGCTGACTGTAGAGGCATGGCATGCCTTGTCTTTACAATATTATTTATGGTCAGCTTGCCAGTGCACCCTCTTTATCCGCCTGGTGGACGATATGAATGAATTCTTCTGTTAGGTTTGAGGTGTGCATTTGCTTGCGGAAGTTTTCCATGGTGTCGTTAAAAAGTATTTTGCCGTTATGGATGATGGCCAGATCGTCGCACAGCAGATCAACTTCACTCATGATGTGGGAAGAGAAGATCACGGTTTTGTTCTGTTCCTTGCAGTCCCTGATCAGCTCAATGATGTTGCGGGCGGTGATGACGTCGAGGCCGGATGTAGGCTCATCAAAAACAACAACATCGGGGTCGTGGATCATAGTGCGGCAGATGCTCACCTTTTGCTTCATCCCTGTGGAGAGTTTGCCAATTCGTTTGTTGGCAAAATCTTGCATCTCAAGGAGGTCAAAGAGTTTTTCTTTCCTGTCTTCGATGGTGCGGCGGTCGAGGCCGTCGAGCGTGCCAAAATAGCGGATCACCTCATTGGGAGTGAGCCGCTCGTAAAGGCCGGTGGTACCGGTCAGGAAACCCATGCGTGCCCTGGCCTCCCTGGGGCTCTCATCCAGGTCGAGGCCGCACACCTTTACCTGACCTTCTGTAGCCTTCAATATCGTTGCGATGATGCGCAGCATGGTGGTTTTGCCGGCGCCATTAGGCCCTAAAAGACTGAAAATACGTCCGGGCTCGCAGGTAAAACTCACTTCATCGAGCACCCTCAATGACTTCTGCCGGATGCCCATCTCCTCCCGCTGCTTTTTGTTGAGGGGGAAATCCTTGCAAACGTTGATCACTTCTATCATGATAAAAATTTTTGTGGGTTAAAGTTGTATTTGTTCCAACTGTCAGTATTAAAACAGGTTCAGATTTGTATGAAGACGATATAGAAACAGCCTGTAAAAGTAATTTTTTTTGAATTGTTTATATTTCGGTACACAGGTCAAGCCCTGTGTTTACAGCAATCAATCAGGCCACATTCATTAGCCGTTATATCCTTCCGTGGCATTAACAGTTGACAACCGGTAATCGATAATCGATAATTGTCAATCGTCAATCACCCCTCACCCCCGGCCCCTCTCCCAAGGGAGATGGGTGCCCATCTCTCAGGAGCAATGCAATTGTTTTTTCTTTCTTCCAGCTTCGAGCTTCTAGCTTCTAACAGTGGGCGTTTCATGCATTGCTCTTATTTCACCGGTACCACCACAAGCTTGGCTCCACCCATTTCGGGTGATACCTGTTCGTAGCGCAGTACTTCGTGAGAGTCTCTTGCATACCAGATGGTCAGCATGCCCGGGCTGCCATCGGCGGCGGTTACTTCAACAAACCAGACGCTGGTGCCATCCTCTGTGATATCTGCTTTCACTGAAAGACGAAACATCTTTTCGGTCATCGAATTGACATCCGCATTTCGAAACACTGCTTTGTAGCCATCATGCAGGGGCAGTGTGGCGAGCAGGTGCACTTGTGCCGGACCTTCTGCGAAGAGTGGTCCGTTGAGCGCTATATTCACCGGCGTGAGCTGGCCGCCCATGTCAATCTCGCCTTCCAGCCGGTCAGCGTGGTAATCGAGAGCAATAGTCATCGGGCCTTGTGTTACATGCCGGCTCATGGGTGTTAACCCGGCAGCTTCCAGCGTCATGATATCAACTGCCTGACCCATTGGCGTTGTAGTTGTTTCCTGAATGGTGTAATGGTCTCCATCTTTGCTGATTTTGACATTGCTTTGCAGTTCCATACCGAATGCTTCGATGCTGATTTTATAGTCGAACTCACCGGTGGCAAGCTCCCTGACCGGGAGCAGTCGCATGTCGAGGTCTTCGCCGGTAAGCTCTTCCGGCAGTGTTACTGTATTGATGTCCACGGTAATTTCTTCGAGCCTTCTGGCGATGTTTTCGGGCATGTCATCCTGGTAACGACCGCCAACATGTGTGGCCAGGAATTTTTCCATGGCTGCCACGAAGGCCATGTTGTTTTCAGGCCGTGCAAAGCCGTGTCCTTCGTCGGGTGCGTTGATGTATTCAACCGGGAAGCCGCGATCGCGCAGGGCCACGACGATCTGGTCGCTTTCTGCCTTGAGCACGCGCGGGTCGTTTTGACCTTGTACCACAAGCAGCGGAGCAACGATTTGGTCGGCAGAGAACAGGGGTGACTGGCGAATGAGTTGCGCCTCACCTTCAGGGGTGTTTGGGTCGCCCATGCGTTCATGAAACGTTTGCCTGATGGCTTCCCAATAGGGTGGGATGGAGTTAAGCAGCGTGATCAGGTTGGACGGACCTACAAATGAAACGCCGGCGGCATACAGGTCGGGTGTGAAAGCCAGTCCGGCCAAAGTGGCGTATCCTCCATAAGAAATGCCAAAGATGGCCACCCTGTCTGGGTCAACGATGCCTTGCCCAACCAGGTGTTTTATGCCCCAGGTGATGTCGTCCTGCATCAGCTCGCCCCATTGTTGGTTGCCTGCATTAATGAAGGCTTTCCCATAGCCTGTACTGCCCCTGAAATTGGGTTGCAGCACAGCATATCCTCTGTTTGCCAGAAACTGGGCGTAAGTGTTAAAGCCCCACCTGTCGCGTGCCCACGGACCGCCGTGTGGTACAATCACCAGAGGCAGGTTCTCCTCTTCAAAGCCATTCGGCAGGGTCAGGTATGCCGGGATTTCGAGTCCGTCAGAAGACGGGTACCGGATGGGCAGCATCGGCGACAGATACTCTTCGGGCAGGCCTGTGCGCGGCGAATACTGGTATGTCAGCGTCATCGTGTCCATGTCGTATAAATACACCGAAGAGGG
>PWNO01000016.1 GCA_003557765.1 Bacteroidales bacterium | reverse complement strand
TAAAAAATTTATTTTCATCAAGGTCAGTAAAATCTTTTATATCTGAAGTTACAATTGGTGTTGTTGGTCTTGCATCAGGTATTATAAGTTCAATTTCAGGTTTTTTTTCTATTTCTTTATCAACAATTTCAACGTCATCTGGTATTAAATCTGCTTCATGAGCAAGTTGAATTTTTTCCCAATATGCTTTTTCAGCGATAATTCTTCTTTTAGGTCTTCTATTAGTAAGAGTTTTTTTAAAGTTTGGGCGATTAGTTAAACGTCTTAAAGCATCAGCAAAAGCTTTTTTATCCTGCTGGCAGCGATCATGCGATGGAACCCAGGTGTCTTCATGCCCTTTAAGTGGCAGCAGCCTGTCTGCAGGGTTCACCACAAAGGCAGTCTGCAGGATGTTGTAAAGCGAATGGAAAGGAACCCCTTTTTGCAATAGCCTGATGATCCTGACCAGGGGTTGTTCGCCCATGCCGTATATCAGCAGGTCAGCACCACTCTCCGTCAGGATGGACGGCCGCACCTTGTCCTGCCAGTAATCGTAATGGGTAAAACGGCGCATGCTGGCTTCCACACCGCCAAGCAGCACAGGTACATCCGGGTAAAGCCTTTTCAATATTTGCGTATATACGATTGAAGGCATGTCCGGCCGGTAACCGGCCCTTCCCCCGGGCGTATAGGCATCGTCGCTGCGTTTTCGCCTGCGGGGCGTGTAATGGTTAACCATCGAATCCATCGCACCTGCAGTGACCCCAAAAAAGTATTTCGGCCTGCCCAGCTTCTTGAAGTCGCGAAGATCATCCCGCCAATTGGGTTGAGGCAATATGGCTACGCGCATGCCCTGATGCTCAGCCACACGCGCCATTACCGCCGCTCCAAATGAAGGGTGATCCACATAGGCATCACCGCTTACCAGGATGATATCCGGTTGATCCCACCCCAGCAATTCAAGTTCCTCCCGTGTAACAGGCAAAAAATTGTCTATTGCTTGCATCCCTGCAAAAATACACTATTGGGCTCACTTCAGAAAGCCCTTTCTCACAAATGCCATGCAGGCCATATACCTATATGGCAAGTCTCATACCCAATGTAAAGAGCTACATTTTTCTTACTTTTGCTAATCTGAAGCAAAAGCCGTTTCCCATGCTGAGAGTCATTGCCATTTTCATCTTCATATACCTCATCTTCAGAGTAGTAATCACTTTTATTGTGCCCTGGATTGCCCGATGGTATCTGAACAGGTTCAAAAAAAGGTTTTACCGGGACAATCCCTGGGCGGCTGAAGCCGAGGCCAAACGCAAAGCACAATATCATCAATATCAGGAGAGTCAGAAAAACAGAAAGCCAGATACCAACCAGCTTGGCGAATATGTGGATTATGAAGAGATCGATGATTAGGCGACCAGGGTCCGGAGCAAAAAAAACGACCGGATAAACTAATCCCTGGTCTCCATCTTATCGTACCAACATTAATAACTCATAACTGCCCCAATGGAAACCATCAAAGTCATTATTAAAGAGATGCATCCCGGTAAGTGGAAGCCATATGTAACAGCTGTCATTGTGTTTTTGCTGCTCACCATGGTGTATGTAAGCCCTGTGCTTGAAGGCCAGAGAATTCTTCAGAGCGACATCGTTAAATGGCAGGGTATGGCGCAGGAGATCCAGGAGCACCGCGCGGAAACCGGTGAAGAAGCCTTGTGGACAAACAGCATGTTTGGAGGAATGCCAGCCTTCCAGATATCTGTACAATGGGCGCACAACATTGCTGATTTCTTCCATGATGTAATGACACTCTGGCTGCCGCGCCCGGCTGATATGATATTTTTGTACTTTGCCGGCTTTTTTGTCTTTCTTTTAATGCTGAAAATCAACCCTTGGGTCGCATTGGCGGGTGCCGTAGGATTTGCCTTTTCTTCCTACCACTTCATCATCATTGAAGCAGGACACAATTCCAAAGCTGTGGCCATTGGCTACATGGCCCCAGTCCTGGGTGCAATCATTTACACTTTCCGGGGAAGGTTCATGGCAGGAGGCTTGTTGTTTGCCATTTTTATGGGATTGCAGCTTTATGCCAACCACTACCAGATCACCTATTATCTTGGTATCATTGTGGCATTTTACGGAGTTTTCCAGCTTGCTGAGCACTACAGGGAAAAAATGCTGCCAGCCTTCCTGAAAAAACTGGGAGTGCTGCTGATCGGCTTGATCATAGCCATTGGGATAAACATTGGAAACTTCTGGGGAACCTATTCTTACTCTTCTGAAACCATGCGTGGCGGCACCGAGCTCACGATAAGGGAAGAACCCGTCACCAGCGGACTGGACAAAGATTATATCACTGCCTGGAGTTACGGCATCGGAGAGACGTTTTCCCTTCTGATCCCACATGTCAAAGGAGGCGCTACAGCATCCCTCGGGACCAATGAGGCTGCAATGGAACAAGTGGATCCGCGCTTCCAACAGGTAGTGGCGCAATCCAATCACTACTGGGGTGCACAACCTTTTACCTCAGGACCTGTTTATGTAGGTGCCGTGGTCCTATTCTTGTTCTTTCTTGCCCTCTTTTATGTGAAAGGACCCATGAAATGGACGCTTTTGGCGGCCACCGTCTTATCTGTAATGCTGGCATGGGGTAAGAATTTTATGCCGCTCACAGACCTGTTTATTGACTATGTGCCCGGATACAACAAATTCAGGGCCGTAGCCATGACACTTGTAATCGCTGAGCTATGTATCCCGGCACTGGCATTCCTGGGCATGTATAAATTATACCAAAACCCAGGAAGTCTTTCTTTCAGAAGCAGGGCATTCATTGTAGCATCAAGCCTCACGGCAGGCCTGGCTTTACTGTTTTTTGTCATGCCCAGGCTATTTTTCTCTTTCATGACAGAAGCCGAAGCCAATGATTTGGCAAACCTCGCTGCACAGGACCCTGCCATGTCGGCACAGATCAACGAATATATTTATAACCTGGAAAAAGCACGCATCAGCATTTTCAGAGCCGATGCGATTCGTAGCTTCTTCTTCGCTGCCGCCGCTGCGTTGGTCACACTGCTGTTTGCTTACAACAAAATATGGAAGGGGATCTTTGTGATGCTGGTCGTCATACTGATCACCATTGACATGTGGCCCATCAACAGGCGATATTTTAATAATGACGACTTTGAGCCGCGCCGCAGGGTTGAACGCCCCTTCACATTGCGTCCGGCAGACCAGTATATCCTGGAAGATGATGATATTTTCAGGGTGCTGGATATATCTGAGAACACCTTTAACAGCAGCCGGACATCTTATTATCATCACTCGATAGGGGGATATCATGGTGCAAAACTTCAGCGTTACCAGGACCTGATCGACTTTCATATTCATGCGGAGATGCAAAACCTGCAGCGGCTCTTCAATGAAGGTGCCGATGATCATCAGATTGCACAAGCATTGGAGGATATGACCGTACTCAATATGCTGAATACGCGATATGTGCTGTATCATCCTCAGACACCACCACTGAAGAATCCATCTGCAAGGGGTAATGCCTGGTTTGTGCCTGATTACAAAGTAGTACCAAATGCGGATGCAGAGCTACTTGCCCTAAATAACCTTAATATCAAAGAAAAGGCCGTCGTAGACCAACGTTTCGCAGAATACCTGCAAGAAACAAATATTGGATATGATCCCGGGGCAAATATTAGGCTGGTAGACTATCAACCCAACCAGCTGATATATGAATACACCAGCAACACACAAAAACTTGCTGTTTTCAGTGAGATTTATTATCCCGATGGCTGGGAGGTAACTATTGACGGTGAGGATGCAGATCATTTCAGGGTAAACTACATTTTACGCGCCATGGTGCTGCCACCTGGTGATTCTACCATAGTGTTCAATTTCAGACCCCGGCCTTATTACACCGGACAATACATTGCCCTGGCTTTCAGTGCTATTTTGGTGGCCGGCATCATCGCCTATGCGGTGATCCAATGGAAGAAGTTATTAAAAAGACAAAAGGACGAAAGGTCGAAATGACAAAAGGAAAAAAAGACGAAGGGACAAAAGGTCAAAAGGTCGAAAAGTCGGGGTATGCGGTGGGGTTAGCATGGAGTGGTTGTTTTTTGCTGCGAAGATTTGATAAAGATTTGATCTTGGGAGGGTAAAGAGGTAAGGTCGAAATGACAATGGGGCGAAATGAATAAAATAAAACGGGTACTGATCATCACCTACTACTGGCCCCCGGGCACAGGAGCCGGAGTATTCCGCTGGCTGAAGTTCAGCAAGTACCTGCGGGATTATGGCTGGGAGCCTGTGGTATACACGCCTGAAAACCCCGAGGCACAGGGCACGGATCATTCGCTGGAAGAAGACGTCCCGGATGGCATGACCATCATCAGGAGACCCATCAGGGAGCCTTACGGGATTTACAAGGCACTCACCGGCCGACGCAAGGAAGAGAAAATACAGTCCGGTTTTTTAAGCGAAGGGCGCAAACCAGGTCCTGCCGACAAAGCAGCCACCTGGATCCGCGGAAACTTCTTTATCCCGGATGCAAGAAAGTTTTGGATCAGTCCCTCTGTCAAATTCCTGCGGGAATGGCTTAAAGACAACCCGGTAGACGTGATGGTTTCCACCGGTCCACCGCACAGCATGCACATGATTGCCCTGGGATTAAAAAAACATACGGAATTGCCCTGGCTGGCTGATTTCCGGGACCCCTGGACACAGATTGACTTTTATGACAAGCTCATGTTGACCGGACTGGCGGACAGAAAGCACCGGAAATTGGAAAAGCAGGTGTTGGGAACTGCCGATAGCGTGGTCACGGTAAGCCGGGGCTGCGCCAAAGGCCTGGAAGAAATTGCAGAAAAACCTGTGGAGGTGATTAGCAACGGATTTGATCCGGATGACTTCAGGGACCTGCCTCCATACAGCCACAATGCGTTTTCCCTGACGCACATGGGTTCAATGAATGCCGACCGGAATCACGAGGCGCTCTGGCAGGCATTAAGCCATCTCAGGGATAACCTGGCCGCCTTTCCCCACGACCTCAGACTGCGTTTCATTGGAAAGACCGATTTCTCGGTAAAGGAGAGCTTAAAAAAATACAACCTGCTGAACAATTCTGAATTCATTGCCCCACTCCCCCACCGGAAAGCACTCGAAAAGGCTTCTGACAGT
>PWNO01000100.1 GCA_003557765.1 Bacteroidales bacterium | reverse complement strand
GCGTTTTCTTTAACTTGTGCTTGCATAGGTCTTCAGATTAAATTAGACAATTTGATTAATTATCTTAAATTTAGTCATCTTTCGAAGACCTATGCCTTTTCAAACATACGATCTACCTACTCCCTTCTTCCTCAAACAACCCCAAGCACCTCATTATACCTCATCAGCGCCTCCAGCACATTGGTGCGCATATGGATGAAGTCATCCACGCCAGCAGCCTTCAGCTTGTCGACCAGGTCTTTTGGGTTTCCGGCCACCACCACCTGGGTGTTGGGCGCCTCCTTTTTAATCTGGCTGGCTGCTGTTGCCATCTCTTCGTACTCCTCATCACTGCTGCAAAGCACAACGATGTGTGCGCCAGAGTCCAACGTTGCCTTTACGCCACTATTCACATCCGGGAAGCCCAGGTTGTCAATGATCTCATAACCTGCCACGCCAAAAAAGTTAGCACTGAACCCGGCACGTGCCTTGCGCATGGCAGGGTTTCCATAGGTAAAAAGGAATACGCGCGGGGTGTCAAGCCCCTTGCTTGCATGGTTTTCAACAGCCATCCGCAAAGCCTCAAAAGCCTGTGCCCCACGATATTGGCGCAACCCAGCCAGATCCGACAGTTTTGCTGTGGGTTCCACCTTGTCGAGCACACGTTCTTCAGTGTTCGGGTACAGGTTAGTACCCACAAATACCTGTTTGCGCATGGCAATGTCCATGTCGCGCTTCTGACAAACCACCTCCACCGACTTGCGGATGAAGTTGGATGCCACCGCCTGAGTAAAGCCACCCTGTTCTTCTGTCTGCAGAAAGAGGTCCCAGGCCGCTCTGGCAAGCGAGTCGGTGAGGTTCTCGATATAATAAGATCCGGCAGCCGGGTCGGCCACCTTGTCAAAATATGCTTCATTTTTCAGGATGATCTGCTGGTTGCGCGCCATCCTGAAAGAAAAGGGGTCCGGTTTTTTGTAGCTGCTGTCGAACGGACCTATGGTCATGCTGTCGACCCCTCCAATGGATGCCGCCATAGCCTCTGTGGTAGTACGCAGCATGTTGACATAGGGGTCATATACGCTTTTATTCCAGTTGGAGGTTACGGCGTGGATGTGCGTGCGTCCATCATCCGGCGAAGCGCCTGCATACTGTTCCACAATTTTCGCCCACAGCATCCGGATGGCCCGGATCTTGGCAATCTCCATGAAATACGCAGAACCTATCGCCAGGGTGAACTGCAAACGTGGTGTGATGTTTGCAACAGGAATGCCCCTGGCGGTAAGCAGGGCCAGGTATTCGTTGCCCTGAGACAGCGCAAAGGCGATTTCCTGCACGGCATTGCCCCCGGCATTGTGAATGTATTGGCCGTTTACATTGATGACAGAAACCCCGGGCAAGAGTGCTATTGCTTTCTTCAGCAGCTCACCCAGTTGATCCATGTCTTCATCCGCACCCTGATGGAACTTTTTGTACAGAAGATAACGGCCCAGGGGGTCTGCATTCAACGAACCCTTTGCATCTGCCGTGCCGGCAATGTCAGCAAGATGATCGAGAAAGGCAGGGTCATACGTGCTTTGCAAAAAGTGAACCGGCGTTTCTTCCATCCGGATGCCTTTCAACAGCATGGAAAGGTCATCTTTTGATCCTGGACCGGATACCATCAATCCCACAGATTCCGCACCTTTATCCAGTGCCTGCCGTGCGAGTTCATTGGCTGTTGCCGGATCTGTTTCTTCAAAGTCCTGGCGAATAGTCCAATCGTTACCTGTCGACTCATTACCCCGCGCATAGGGGGCCTCACCAGGCAAGATGCCGACAGGCAACAGGCCTTCCAGGTGCTCAGTACGGTAATAAGGCCGCACCTTCAGCCCCTCCGGGGTCCTCCAAACCAATTTCTTCTCATAATCAGCCCCTTTAAGGTCGGCTTCTATCTTCTCCTCCCAGACGGCCGTTGGCACGGGAGGAAACTGATCAAAAAGCGTGGCATTCTTTTCCTGATCCATAAATCAATCAAATTTTCAGGGTTAATATGCAGGATGTTGCTACCTGTATGATCATCTGTTTGTAATTTCGCAATGCACTGGGCTGCTGTGTGCTTCTTCTTCAACTGCCCTCAGATGGCTATTGTGCTGACAATATGCTGTCTGCACCCTGGCCATTTGCGTTGGGCTGAAGCGAACTGCCCCTGCAGGGCGTCACTGTTGCAACACCCAGTGCCGAAAAAACCACCCCTGCCTGTCAACGTCTTGTCATGGGAATGAATCATGCAGGTTAAAATCGCCCCAAAAATACAATAAAAATGGGAACATTTAGTAATTTCGCACAATCAGAAAAAGGGATGATAACAGGATAAGGCTTTGTGATCCAGTGTTTCAGCGTTTAGCCGGACGCAATCCCCCATCCGGACTGGTCACAGATGACACCATCCTAAAGAAATAAACCACTAATACATATTGTCAAATGGAGTACAATTTTCGGGATGTAGAGCCGCGCTGGCAGGCCTATTGGAAGGAGCACAAAACCTATCGCGTGTATGCAGACAAGGATAAACCCAAGCACTATGTGCTGGATATGTTTCCCTATCCGTCGGGCGCCGGACTGCATGTGGGTCACCCCCTGGGATACATCGCCTCCGATATCTATGCCAGGTACAAGCGCCAGCGTGGCTTCAACGTGTTGCATCCGATGGGCTACGATGCCTTTGGCCTGCCCGCCGAGCAGTATGCCATCCAGACCGGCCAGCACCCTGAGGTGACCACCGAAAACAACATCCGACGTTACAGGGAGCAGCTCGATAAGATCGGCTTTAGCTTTGACTGGGACCGGGAGGTGAGGACCTGCGATCCATCCTATTATAAATGGACCCAATGGGCCTTCATTCAGCTGTTTTCCCATTATTATAATTATAAGACACAAAAGGCTGAGCCCATTACTGAGCTGGAAAGCCAGTTTGCCCACAGCGGCAATGTAGACGTGGATGCTGCCTGCGGAGAGGTGACACATTTCACAGCGGTGGAGTGGCTCAAGATGGACGAAAAGCAGAAGCGCGAGGTGCTGATGCATTACCGGCTGGCCTACCAGGCTGACACCTTCGTGAACTGGTGCCCCAAGCTGGGTACGGTGCTCGCCAATGATGAGGTCAGGGAGGGACTATCTGTCCGCGGCGGACATCCGGTAGAACGCAAGCGGATGAAGCAGTGGTTTTTGCGTATTACCGCATATGCCGACCGCCTGCTCGAAGGACTGAATGGTCTCATGTGGAGCGAATCCCTCAAGGAAATGCAACGCAACTGGATTGGTCGTTCCGAGGGGGCAACTATCTTCTTCGGCCTCAAGGGGCACCGGGAAAAGATCGAGGTGTATACCACCCGTCCTGATACCGTGTTCGGCGCCACATTTATGGTGCTTGCACCGGAGCACAGCCTTGTGAAAAAGATTACCACACCGGATTACCGGCAGCAGGTAACGGATTACATCTCCGCTGCAGCGGGAAAATCGGACATAGAACGCATGTCGGAGGTTAAGACCATATCCGGCCAATTTACCGGGGGCTACGCCGTGCATCCTTTCAGCGGCGACCCTATACCGATATATATCGCCGATTACGTGCTTGCCGGATATGGTACCGGGGCCATCATGGCCGTGCCGGGCCACGACAGCCGAGACCATGCTTTTGCAAAACACTTCGGGCTGCCCATCGTTGAGGTCGTCACAGGAGGCGATGTCTCAGAAGAGTCGCACGACGACAAGGAAGGCACGCTGGTCAACAGTGATTTCTTGGACGGGATGGACGTGCCCACGGCCATCCGCACGATAATCCAACGCCTTGAAAGCAAAGGCGTCGGGGAGAAAAAAATCAACTTCCGCCTGCGTGACGCCATCTTCAGCCGGCAACGATACTGGGGTGAGCCGTTCCCGGTATACTACAAGGAGGGCATCCCCTATGTCCTTCCGGAGTCAGCGCTTCCGCTTGAACTGCCTCCCGTCGACAAATACCTGCCCACTGAAAGTGGCGAACCGCCGTTGGCCAGGGCCAAAAACTGGGAAACCGAAGAGGGTTATCCGCTTGAATGCAACACGATGCCTGGATTTGCAGGGTCCAGCGCCTACTACATCCGCTATATGGACCCGCATAACGACCAGGAGCTGGTATCAAAAGATGCCGTAAGCTATTGGGAAAACGTCGACATGTATGTCGGAGGTGCCGAACACGCCACAGGACACCTGATTTATGCACGTTTCTGGAACAAGTTTCTCTATGACATGGGCGTGGTGGTCAAGGATGAACCATTCAAAAAGCTGATCAATCAAGGCATGATACAGGGGCGTTCCAACTTTGTATACAGGGAAAAAGGGCGAAACCGGTTCATTTCCCTCGGACTGAAAGACCAGTATGACACCATGCCGATTCACGCGGACGTGAACATCGTAGAGAACGACATCCTGGACATCGATGCGTTCAGACAATGGAATCCGGAATACAAGGATGCATCGTTCGTGCTCGAAGACGACAAGTACATCTGCGGCTGGGAGGTGGAAAAGATGTCTAAGTCTTTTCATAACGTGGTCAACCCCGACGACCTCATTGAAAAATATGGGGCAGACACCCTGCGCCTGTACGAGATGTTCCTGGGGCCACTGGAACAGGCCAAGCCCTGGGATACGCAGGGAATCGAGGGGGTGTACCGCTTTATCCGGAAGCTGTGGCGTCTATATCATAAAAACAGTAACTTTATCGTGTCGGAGGATCCTGCAGGCGACAAAGAGAAAAAGGCCCTGCATAAGTGCATCAGAAAGGTAAGCGAGGACATTGAACGGTTTTCCTTTAACACGGCCGTGAGTGCCTTTATGGTATGCGTGAACGAGCTCACTGACTTGCGCTGCAACAAGCGGGAGATCCTGGAGCCGCTGGCCATCATGGTGGCCTCCTTTGCGCCCCATATTGGCGAAGAGCTCTGGCATTTGCTGGGTCATAAGAATAGCGTAGCCCTGGCACGATTCCCCGAGTGGGAAGAAAAGTACGTGCACGAAGACCAGGTGTTGTATCCCGTATCCTTCAATGGCAAAACCCGCTTTAAGATGGAGCTGCCGGCCGGAATGAGCAAGGAAGAGGTGGAAAAGGCCGTACTCGAAGCCCCGGATGCGCAAAAGTGGCTGGATGGCAAAGCACCCAGAAAGGTGATCGTGGTGCCAGGGAAGATTGTAAATGTGGTCATTTAGGGGGTGTTGCCGGGAGATGGGAGGATGAAGTAAGAAGTAGGCAGTAAGCAGTAAGAAGGCTGTTGGCTTTTAGCTTTTGGCTGTTGGCAAGAAAGTTCTGCGGGT
>PWNO01000188.1 GCA_003557765.1 Bacteroidales bacterium | reverse complement strand
CCCAGATCTTTTCAAGCCATCGGGAACCCGCAAACCCCGAAATTCAACTCCCTATCACTTCGCTTTTGGGACTCCGCTGCCGCTCAACCTCAAACTTCAAGCCCCAAGCCCTAAACCCTTTAACCCAGCAACCCCTCGCATCACCAATCCCATCACAAAATCCTCAGGTAACCTTTTTACTGCTTACTGCATACTCCAAGCACCCAACCTCAACCTTAACCTTAACCTTGCCTCCTAAGTTCTTCCACAAGCCGCCTGGTACCGCTGCTTGCCTTGTCTTTGATTACGCGAACACCGGCGATATGTCCCACATTCACGTCGCCGGGGTCGATCAGGTACACCGGCACCCCGGGACGCACATAGCTGACCAGGCTGGCCGCCGGATACACGTTAAGTGAGGTGCCAATAATCACGTAGATGTCTGCAGTATTGGATAAATCGGCGGCTGCAGGAATCATCGGCACCGGTTCACCAAACCACACGATATGCGGACGCAGTTGGGACCCCAGCTCGCACTTGTCGCCCGGCTTCAGCTCCCAGCCTTGCAGTTCATGGACCAGGTTTTCGTCGACCGACGACCGCACTTTCTTCAACTCGCCGTGCAAGTGCATGACATGTGTGGAGCCGGCCCGCTCATGCAGGTCATCCACGTTTTGCGTGATGATACGTACATCAAAATCCTTTTCCAGTTCGGCCAGTGCAAAATGGGCATCATTGGGCTCTACTTCATATAGCTGTTTCCGTCGCTGATTGTAAAACTCAAGCACCAGGTCCTGATTTCGCTCCCATGCCTCGGGGGTTGCCACGTCCATGATGTCATATTCCTCCCAGAGACCTCCGCTGTCTCTGAAGGTTTTAATCCCACTTTCGGCGCTGACACCGGCGCCTGTCAATACTACAATTCGCTTGTTTGACATGGTATTGCTGGTTTTGATATCACATTGCATTGGTGACGATCAACCTGGATGATCCTTCAGGTGCTCATCCAGGAGGGTTCTCAAGTCCTTGTCGAGGCTCATGGCCTTTTTAAGGTCTTTTGCTGCGGCTTTTTTCTGATTGCTGGAGAAAGCTGCTTCGGCCCTTGCCATATAAGCTGCTGCATGCTTTTTGTCTAATTTGACGGCAATATTGAGATATTCGGTAGCCTTTTTATATTCCTTCAGGTAAAGCGAAGCAACACCCTTACCATACCAGGCACAGGCACAGGTCTTGTCGCGATCGGCGGCCTTCTCAAAAAGATCACGTGCTGATTGATACTCCGCATTTACGAGGTAAACACCGCCGAGGTCACAAAGTGCCTCGCTGTTATCAGGTGCATGCTTCAACACCTTATGCAGGTCCCTGATCGCTTTTTCATAATCTTCATTGGCGCCATGTACCAGGGCACGGGTATGCAAATAGGTCATGTTGTCCGGGTAGTTCCTGATTAGTCCGTTCAGGTCATTCATTGCACCTTCGTAATCGGCAATTCGAAATAGTGCGCAAGCACGGCCATAAATGGCTTCTTCCTTTTTTCCGCTGCCGGTCAATTCATCAAACAGATGCAGTGCATCATCATACTTTCCCTTGTAGAAGCTGTCCCAGGCACTTTCCAGTTTTGTTGGTTGTTTTTTACCGGATGATTTTGCCATACTTATGTTAATTTAGCGTCAAATATAAAAGATAATTCCATCAGGAACAAAGTAAAGTACAGAACATTTTTTAGGCTAATTTTGTATATAATATAGCATGGCTTAAGTTATTCCTTATTATGGGATAATTTACTGTTCACCTATTTGAAGCACCATCAACCTATTTACAACAACGACATGGATACCTTTTCATATCTGAATAATATAAGCCCGGAGCAGTTAGATGCCATTTACCAGGAGTATTTGGAGGCCCCTGATCAGATTGATCCGGGCTGGCGTCAGTTTTTCGATGGTTTTGCTTTCGCAAAAACGCATTACCCGGAGTCCGACACCAGCAAGGAAAAGGAAGCTCTGGCTTTCAGGAGCGAATTTCATGTGGTCAACCTGATCAATGCCTACCGCGAGCGCGGACATCTGTTTACGAAGACCAACCCGGTACGCACGCGCAGGCGGTATTTCCCCACGCTTGACCACCAGAACTTCGGACTGCAAGACAGCGACATGGACAAAAGTTTCCAGGCAGGAACCGAACTGGGTATTGGGAAAAGCAAGCTCAAAACGATCATAGACCACTTGCAGCAGACCTATTGTCAAAGCATCGGTGCGGAATATATGTATATCCGTTCGCCTGAAATTGTGGAATGGTTACAGCAGCGCATGGAAGGCACCAAGAACATGCCTTCTTTTGACCTTGGCAAGAAGAAGCAGGTCCTCATTAAGCTGATCGAAGCGGTAAACTTCGAGCATTTTATCCGCAAGCGTTTCCCTGGCCAGAAACGTTTCTCGCTGGAAGGATGTGAAACCCTCATTCCTGCCTTGGATGCGGCCATTGAGCATGGGGCGTCCCTGGGGATCGAAGAATATGTGTTGGGCATGGCGCATCGCGGCCGCCTGAATGTGCTTGGCAATATCCTGCGCAAGCCTTACCGGCAGATATTCAGCGAATTTGAAGGTAAGGCCTATGCCGAAGAAACCCTGTTGGGCGATGTAAAATACCATTTGGGATGTACCCTGGAAACCACCACGCGCAATGGAAAAACAGTAAACCTGAGCATTGCACCCAACCCCAGTCACCTGGAGGCGGTGGATCCGGTGATGGAAGGGATTTCCCGCGCCAAGATTGACCTTAAACACGATGGAGATCACAAGAAGCTGGCCCCGATACTCATTCACGGAGACGCTTCCATTGCTGGTCAGGGTGTGGTATATGAGGTGCTCCAGATGTCGGGATTGCCCGGCTTCAACACGGGGGGCAGCATCCACCTGGTGATCAACAACCAGCTCGGGTTTACGACAAACTACCTGGACGGCCGTTCCAGCACCTATTGCACAGATGTGGCAAAAACCATTCAGGCGCCCATCTTTCACGTCAACGGCGATGACGTAGAAGCCGTGGTATACACCCTGGAACTCGCCATGGAGTTCCGGCAGCGGTTTCAGCGCGATGTCTTCATCGACCTGCTCTCTTATCGAAAATATGGTCACAACGAAAGTGATGAACCTCGGTTTACACAACCCATCCTCTACAAGATCATTGAAAAACATCCGGACCCAGCCTCCATATACATCCAGAAACTACAGCAGCATGAACAGATCACCCCGGAGGAAGTCAGGGACATTCAGCAACAATTTGATGACATCCTCAGCAAGGAACTGGAAATCGGCAAGCAAATTGAGAAAGGTGATATCGATCCTTTCCTGGCCAATACCTGGAAAGACATTCCGCGGGCCAGACCGGAAGACACGCACCAGCATGCAGACACCACTTATGACCTCCTCAAGCTGACTGCAATTGCCGAAAAAGTCACCAGCCTGCCTGAAGGGAAAAACTTTTTCCGAAAAACGGTCAAACTAATGCGTGACCGGCAGCATATGATCACCCGGGAACAAAAGGCCGACTGGGCCATTGGCGAAACGCTCGCTTATGCCACCTTGTTGGAGGAGGGTTTCCCCGTGCGCATCACCGGGCAGGATGTAGAACGGGGCACCTTCAGCCACCGGCACGCCGTGCTCAAGATCGAAGACTCTGAAGAAGAATATGTACCACTGAATCAGGTTGGTGACCAACAGGCACCATTTGAAATCTATAATTCGATCCTCTCTGAATACGGGGTGCTCGGCTTCGAGTATGGATATGCGATGGCAGGCCCCAACAAGCTGGTAATCTGGGAGGCACAGTTTGGTGACTTTAACAATGGGGCACAAATCATCATAGACCAATTCCTGGCCAGTGCCGAGGAAAAATGGAAGGTGCAAAACGGGTTGGTGATGTTGCTGCCCCACGGATACGAGGGGCAAGGCCCGGAACACTCCAGTGCGCGCATCGAGCGTTTTCTGAGTGCCTGTGCTGAAAACAACATCCAGGTAGCCAACTGTACAACTCCGGCAAATTTTTTCCACCTGCTTCGCCGCCAGATGAAACGCCCTTTCAGAAAACCACTGGTCGTATTCACACCCAAAAGCTTGTTGCGGCACCCGGAATGCGTTTCGTCCATGGAAGAGCTCGCCAATGGGCAATTCCTGCCACTGATCGATGACGATCAGGCAAACCCGGAAGTCATTGAGCGGGTCATCCTCTGCAGCGGCAAAGTATATTATGACCTCAAGGCGCATCAGCAACAAAAAGGGTTTAACCAAACAGCGATTGTCAGGCTGGAACAGTTGTATCCCATTCCGGAAAAGGAGCTGCAGCAGGTCAGAAAGAAATATGGCAAGGCAAAAAAATGGATCTGGGTACAGGAAGAGCCGCAAAACATGGGTGCATGGCCATTTATGGCCCTGAACCTGGGCGGTTTTTCACTCAGCAACATTGCAAGACCTTTAAGTGCCAGCCCGGCCAGCGGATCCAGCAAATTCCACCAGTTGCAGCAACAAAAAATTGTGGAAAAATCTTTTGAAGCGTGCGATTGCGACAACGTATGCAGCGAATGCAAGCAACTATGCATCAGCCATCTGGAACCGGATTTGGGTGACTGAGAAAGCCGCAAACCCAGACTTTTCGACATTTCGACCTTTTGACATACATAACACACCGACATCAAAATATGTAACTTATGGCATTAGAGATCAGGGTTCCCGAAGCGGGCGAATCAATAACACAGGTTGAACTGGCACGTTGGCTGGTTGAAGATGGTACATGGGTAGATAAGGATCAGGAGATTGCTGAAATTGATTCAGACAAGGCCACATTGACCATCAACGCTGACGAGGCAGGAAAAATCACCATCATCGTAGACGAAGGCACGACGGTGGAGCCAGGCAAGATCATTGGTGAAATTGACACGGATGCAAAAGCTCCTTCCCGGAAGAAAGAATCAGCTAAGCAAAAAGAGCCAGCCACCCGTGAAGAAGATGAAACAAAGGTTGAACAGCCTGCAGAGGAAAGGAAACGACCTGATGCTGAAAAAAAAGAAAGCACGCCTAAATCTGACGGGGGCACGGATCAGCAAGCAGGCACAAAGGAGGATGGTGCTGGAATCACTTTTTCACCACAGGCCCGTAAACTGATGGAAGATCAGGGCATTCACGTGGACTTCGGGAAAATACGTCCGGATGGTAAGCGCATCACCAAAAAGGATGTGCTTGCAGCCCTTGCCGGCCAATTTGCAGGTGCTTCCGGTGGTACCGGGCATCCTTCCGGACAACAGATGCAACAGGATGCAACCATGCAATGGGGTGGCAGCAGGCAGGAAGCCCGTGAAAAAATGTCGACCTT
>PWNO01000002.1 GCA_003557765.1 Bacteroidales bacterium | reverse complement strand
TCATCCGGCAAGTCAGGCACAGGACCTGTTTCGTGGTATGGGTTGTTTGTTGCCATCGTGTTTTTTAAGATCTCGGTTCCCGGGGTTTCACCCCGGGTTATCTCCCGGGGTTTCACCCCGGGTTATTCTCCGGGTTATTCAGGGGTTTCACTCCGGGTTATCTCCCGGGGTTTCACCCCGGGTTATTCTCCGGGTTATTCTCCGGGTTATTCTCCGGGTTATTCATGTTATACCACTTCGTGGTTTTGCAAATGATGTGATGGGGACGGGATTATCGTGTGATGATCAGTCGCAGGGTTTGGTGCTGGCTTTTTTGCGCATTACTGATGCGAATCATATAGGCCCCATTCTGAAGCGTTGAAATGTTGATCGACTCGCGGTATGGTTCTTCCTGCATAAGACGCCCCCGAATGTCAAAAATCCGGATGGTGGCATCTTGTAACCAATGGAAGTCATCTGTGGGTTTAACATGCAGCCAGTTGCCGGATGCCGGGTTGGGATAGACATGTACCCATGCCTCCCGCATTTCGCTGGGTTCTGTTATACCTGTAGGAAAATCCCTTTTCATGACAGGCCGGATCATCAGGGCCCCACTCATTTGCGATTGAAGCCACCCGTCACCGGAATCATAATACAATCTGTGTTGCACGTTGTTGCTCTTGTCAAAACCCACCACGATTGCGTTTCTTAACTCCACCGCACCTGTTTGCCTAAGCCCGACATAAAAAGTGCCTTCAACCACAACGTCGTTTTCCAGGTCATGACGCAAAAAACCTCCATAGGTTGCATCCTCCTCAATGAATTGTTCGTCCGACCGGTATATGACATTTTCCGGATCCAGACTATCCCAGATAAAAATTTCATACATCTGTTGAAGATCCTGGCTGTTGATGGTTCCCATCAGGAAGATATCCACGGATTGAATGGTGTCGGCATGTGCAGCGTGAAATTGCAATGCCCGGCCTGGGTCACTCCCCTTCGTAAGATGAACGAGTTCCGGGCTTCCATCATCATAGGAGAAATAGTCTGCAAATTGCTGATCATAAACCAGGGTGTCATTGCGCGGAAAGTTATCGCCGTCAGCACCCTGTCGCAGCATATGCATGATGCGAAAATGCCTTTCTTCGGCTGGCGCAGTGGGCAGGGGATTAGCCAGCACAATGGGGTTGGCATGCGGCGCATAATCCTGGTATCCTTCTTCGATGAAAGGGTCGATTACCCAAGATCCCCCGGAGTAAGTCCGTATGGTTTGACCGCCCTCGTCCTGGATCACATATCTATAATCATAATTATAGGCTACCCCATCCAGGTTGGCAATAGATACCTGGAAGTTACTGCGCAAGGCACTTTCAGGATCAGTGATGTATTGCGACCAGGGCATGGCTGTCAGGTCCTGCAGCATGGATTGCGGGGGAGAAACGAAAGCAATGTCGAAATAGGTGGAGTCTAGCGTGTTGCGGTTAGCATCCAGGTAAACATAGTCAATGTTCCAGATATTGCCTGTCCCGGAATAGTTTGGAATAGTCAAACCGGGAGCAAAGGAGGCATAATTCCTGAAGCGGAACTGGAATTCCTCATGAAAATATTTTTCTTCCGTGATGGGAACGGTTACACGCTTAAAATAGGGAAAGGTATCCCTGGAAAAGCTTTGCAATGATTCTCCCATTGCTGACCATTGGCTCTGCCATATCATCTCCTCGTTGTCTTCCCTTTGACTACCCCTTTCATCGTGATCATTGTTGTCTTTTACTGGCTGGCCATTTTGTGGCGGAAGCCGAAACTGCAACACCAGCGAGTCGTTACTTGCGGGTGGTGCACCACGACCCTGGGGCTGGTAATAAAATGTCAACAACACAGAGTCTGCAGGTGAATAATCGGACAGTGATATCTTTCCTGATGTGAGGTGATCCGCTGCAAAAGGAATGTTATCTATGGTGGCATGCTCATAGATCTTTCCAGTGGCATCCAGAATGTCAAAGGTAGCCACCCCATAAGTTTTGGGGTGTACAGCAAAGCCCTTGTTGACAAATACATCCTGGTCGATCCATCTGGCAGGGTCCGGGTAGGGACCTGCATTGGTAAAGTCATCCCAGAAAGGCAGTTCCAGCACTTCTTCTTTGGCAGGAAGTCCCACTCGTTTTGATGATACCGCTTCGTAAGATTTTTCCGGATTATGTTGAATGGGTAGCAGAACCTCCTGGGCATGCAATTTTGTTATTCCCAGAATGAGGACCAAGATGCTGGTTATGTGAATAGCCATAGGGTATTGTTGATTAAAATTCATTGAAGCCAGGCCCTTCTGTTTGGGGTGTTGTGTCCTTCTGTTCATACCATACATTGATGCTTTCGCCTTTGGGAATGATCATGCCTTCCTGGTATTGAGGATCCTGTCTGTAAACCTTTGCATCATACCTTTCTGCACCCTCTTCGAATACTTCCATTCCGATTTCCAGTTCCAGTTTCTGCAGGGTGTCTTCCACTTCCTTTGGCGTCATTCCAATAAGGTTGGGCATGGGCACTGAGAGCAGTTGCTCCAGGTATTCTTCAAAATCAAATTCATCTGTTGATCTGAAAAAGAGATCTACGTGGCTGCCGGCTTCCAGGTATTGTTTCTCTTCCAGTGGGTCTGGTTTTTGAAGGTAAACCTTCAGGTTTTCTCCGCTTTCGTCCATGATCACTTCTTCTCCCAGGTTTAGTCCTGCACGGACTAGCGACCGGACTGCCTCATCGCGCTTCATACCAATCACAAGGGGCACCATGGTGATGTTTTCACCAAGTCCCTCACCAAGTACCAGGTCGATAGCTGTGCCTTTCTGCACAGGGGTGCCGGGTTCGATCTGACCTTCTTTGAATATTTGTTTAAGGACTGCATCCCGGGCAATGTCAGGCTGATAGCTGAGTTGACCCACTTCCAGCCCATGCGTTTCCAGAATGGTGATCGCCTGTCTACGGCTTAGGTCGGTGAGATCAGGCATTTCTACCATCTCTGGAAGTACTGCCACCTTGGTTAGATAAATCGTACGGTTTCGTTTGACATCTGTCCCGCTGGCAGGATTATGCCAGGCGATGGTGCCCGGTTCGCTGTCCTGATCGTAAATGGAGTCATTGACTACGTAACGAAGGTTATGGGAAGCGAGGATCTCCCGGGCTTCTTTAAGGCTATGTCCTTCCAGCTCAGGCACAGTGATCGTTCGCCCATGAAGGGTGTAAAGATCCAGTAACTTGAGGGAGCCCCAGATAATGGCCACACCAAGTGCAGCTGCGATCAACAGTTGTCGCAAAAAATAGTGACTCTTCACAAATTCCCATACTGTCATCTCTCGGTCTTTTAATCCCTTTTTCATCGTGCTTATGTCGGAAGGCATGTTAAGCTGCAGGTTTAAGCCTGGCAGGTTTGAAAAAAAAAGTTTCAGCCTCACGCCACATGCTGTGTTAGCAAAAATAATACAAAATCATGACCTGAAGGTATACGCCCAATTGGATGCTGATCGCTCATGACATTTCCATGCTTATCGCATTGTTGCGCTATTGCCATATTCACGCAAATGGTGTTGTCACATCACTGCCATTGCCATATTCATGACATCACCACCATGCTGATGCAATTGCCACTTAGTTTTAACGTCGTAAATACATTTTTATGTTTGCCTGTCATACAAATGAGCGGTATTTTCCTGTATATTTGTTTTGGTTGCATCAAGGCAATGCGTTAATCCCATTACCGGCTAAGATGATGGGTCATTTTTGAAACCATGATGATATGGAAAAGAAAAATATTGCACTGATAGCAGGTGGTGACTCGGGTGAATATGTGATCTCCATGGCCAGTGCAAAAATGATCAGTGAAAACCTGGATCCTTTGCGATATCAGGTTTTTATCATCGTTATCAGTAACAGGAGGTGGGTATGGAAGCGGGCGAATGGCAGCGAAACGGAGGTGGATAAAAATGATTTTACCGTAATGGATGCCGGCAAGAAGGTGCATTTCGATTGTGCGTTTATTACAATCCATGGTCCGCCTGGTGAGGATGGCAAACTGCAGGGGTACTTTGACCTGTTGGATGTTCCTTATACTACTGCTGGCACGTTGGCATCCGCGCTCACATTTAACAAATTTTACTGCAACCAGGTGGTTGCACATATGGGCTTTCCGGTAGCAAGGTCTGTACGCTTGCTGCGCAGTCAATCCTATTCACCGGGTGATGTATTGCGGCAGGTCACATTGCCTGTTTTTGTCAAGCCCAATGAAGGCGGATCAAGCTTGGGTATGTCGCGGGTGTTTGAACCAGAGCAGCTTCCAGAGGCTATTGCGCTTGCTTTTACGCACGATGATGCCGTGCTTGTGGAAGAGTACCTGGCCGGCACGGAACTCACCTGCGGAGTGTTTACCTGGCAGGGCAAGGCGCGGGCATTGCCGGTAACCGAAATTGTGAGCAAAACAAAGGCTGCATTTTTTGATTATGCCGCCAAATACACACCAGGGGCTGCCGATGAGATCACGCCGGCAAGGATTTCCGATGACCTAACCAAAAAAGTAAAGGATCAGGCCGTTCATATTTACGAGGCATTGAACATGAAGGGCCTTACCCGTTTTGACTTTATTTACAGCGGAGATGTCCTTTATTTCCTTGAGGTGAACGTGACGCCTGGCATGACCGAAACCAGCATCGTACCTCAGCAGGCAGAAATAGAAGGAATTACCATTCCTGAACTGTTTACAATGCTTATTGAAGAGGCGTTGGCAGGGCGGTAGGATTTTATGGAAGCTACCATGCAGGTTAAGCTGCAGCGTTTTTTCCTGGCTTAATAAACAGCAACTGGCCTGGCCATTCAGTGGTTATGTGTGATTTTATGTGAGATGACCGGATGTTCAAGACACGGGTTGTATATCATCACATGGACATGCGTTTTATTCCTGTTGCAAAAAAATGGCCAGCTTAGCTATTGCCCGTTTGCGGTGACTGATCCTGTTTTTTTCGTGGGCAGGCAAATCTGCAAAGGTCTGTGTATATCCTTCTGGAATAAAAATGGGGTCGTATCCAAAGCCCTCACTGCCTGATGGCTGCAGAGCTATGTTTCCTTCGGCCAGGCCTTCAAAATAGTAATGACTGCCTTTTATGACCAGCGCAATCACCGTGCGGAAGCGTGCTTTCCGATGATTTGTGTCACCCAGCTCATCCAATAATTTTTGCATGTTTTTCCTGCTATCCTTTTCCGGCCCGGCATATCTGGCCGAATGGACGCCCGGCAGCCCTCCAAGTGCATCAACCTCCAACCCAGTATCGTCGGCAAAACAATCCACTTGGTATTTCTCTGCCACAAAGGTGGCCTTGGCCATTGCATTTTCCTCGAGCGTTTCATATGGCTCCGGGATCTCATCAGCACAACCCAGTTCGGTAAGTCCCTTTATAATCAGATCAGGGCCGGTGATGGCCCTGATCTCTTCGATTTTGTGCGGGTTGTGGCTGGCGAAGTATAGCATGGTCAAAACAGTCAAAAAGTCGAAAGGTCGAAAAGTCGAAATGTCGCGGGTTTGCTGCTGGCTGTTGGCCGTTGGCTTTTAGCTATTGGCTGTTGGCAAGAAAAGGCAGTTGGTTACATTGAACCCCAGTGGGTTATTGCAACTCCACAAGTGCGTGGTTTTTTGCTACGATGTCGCCTTCCTTAATATTTACCCTTTTGATGACACCATCGGCAGGCGATAAGATTACGTTCTTCATCTTCATGGCTTCCAGGATACAGAGCTCACTGCCCTCCTTGACCTTTTGTCCTTTCTTGACGAATACCTTTTGGATGTTGCCTGGCATGAAGGAGGTCACCAATTTGGGGTTTAGTGGTGTATAGGGTTTGCGTTGCTGGTATTTTTTATTGGGATGGGTGGGGTATTCCACATCATCGATCACCAGCAGGAATGGTTCTTCTTTTTTGCCTTTCCGTTTCTTCTTCATAAGAAAAAATGCTAATGTTCATAAAAAACCGGATCAGAATGGCGGGATGCCATGTTTTTTTTCCGGTCCTTTTTCGTCTTTTTCTACTGATATCTCCAGGGCGTGAAGCAGAAACTTACGTGTTTCGCCCGGTTCGATCACGGCGTCGATATAGCCGTGGGCTGCAGCCACATAGGGGTTGGCAAACTTCTTCTTGTATTCATCCACTTTGCGTTGCCGTGTTTCTTCCGGGTTGGAGGCGTTCATGATCTCGTGGCGGAAGATGATGTTTGCGGCGCCTTCAGGACCCATCACGGCGATCTCCGCTGTTGGCCATGCAAAGACGAAATCTGCCTTGAGGTGCCGTGAGCACATGGCGATGTATCCGCCTCCGTAGGCCTTGCGCAGAATCACAGTCACCTTGGGTACGGTAGCTTCACTATAGGAATACAGGATCTTGGCGCCGTGGCGGATTACGCCCGCATGTTCCTGATCAATGCCGGGCAGGTAGCCAGGGAGGTCTACCAGTGTCACGAGCGGGACATTGAAGGCATCGCAGAAACGAATGAAGCGTGCGGCCTTATCCGATGAGTCCACATCCAACACACCGGCCAGGATGAGTGGCTGGTTTGCCACAAAGCCCACGGTTTGCCCGTTGAGCCGCCCAAAGCCAACCACCATATTGGCGGCATAAAGTTCCTGGACCTCAAAAAACTCGCTGTCGTCGCTGACGGCCTTGATGATGTCTCTTACATCGTATGGCTCTCGTGGATCGGTGGGTATGATATTGTCTATACGGAATTGTTTTGATTTGGGTGCTTTTTTTGGGAAAGGTGCTGCTTTTTTCTGGTTGCTCCAGGGGATGTAAGAGACCAGCTTCTTGATCTTCTGGAAGCATTCCTCTTCACTTTCTGAGAAAAAGTGGGCATTGCCGGTGATTTCGCTATGTACCCTGGCGCCGCCAAGCTCTTCCATGCTGATCTCCTCACCGAGCACGGAACGGATCACCTCCGGTCCGGTAATGAACATCTTGGAAATTTTGTCTACCACAAACACAAAATCGGTTAGGGCGGGCGAATATACCGCACCGCCGGCACAAGGGCCGAGGATGACAGAAATCTGTGGAATCACACCCGATGCCTGCGTGTTGCGATAAAAAATTTCGCCATAGCCAGCCAGGGAATTCACCCCTTCCTGTATGCGTGCACCACCTGAGTCATTGATGCCGATGATCGGGATTTTAAGTTTCATGGCATGATCCATGATCTTACCGATCTTTCGGGCATGCATCAGCCCAAGTGAGCCCCCTGCTACCGTGAAGTCCTGGGCATAAATGCAAACAGGGAAGCCACTGATGGTCCCTGTTCCAGTAATCACCCCGTCTCCCGGCAGATGCTTCTTGTCCATGTCAAAATCCTTGGCAGCATGCTCCACAAAAAGATCATACTCGTGGAATGAGTTGGGGTCTAGCAGCGACACGATGCGCTCACGAGCGGTCATCTTGCCCATTGCGACCTGTTTTTCAATGGCCTTGGCGCCACCGCCCTGTATGGCATTCTGCATGCGTCGCTTCAGGTCCAGGGTCTTTTGTTTAATTGACATATTTTTTAGGTTTTTGTTTTATAATGGCCTGATCAGTAATGGGATAAGACAGGCAATTATGCCGGATTATACGGCAGATCCAGCCTAAACGAACTTCCAAAGTAAAGAAAAAAAACCAAAAGAAGACCGGTTTTTTTAATGTTTTTTGCCGATTAACTTTTGGGTTGCAGGTTTTATGTGCTGTGATACAGTTGGTTTGGTAAAACATATTCGTTCCCGGAGGTTTTGACAAAATGATATTTCCTATAGCTGTTTTGCACTGCCCCAAACCTTCTGACTTGCTCCATACATGTATCATTCATGCTTTTAATTCAGGTCAAATGCGAGGCGTCGAAAGCCGCCGATATAGTATTCTATTTCAAAGCTTTCGCAACAAAGCATAACCACAAAGTCAAACAATGATTAAGCGCAAAGTAACATAATAGTTGTATTCGCTTCTATGGGCAAATGGGATGATCAGTCGGGTTCCAAAACCTTATTCGGTAAGCACAATCCGCAAAACGGTTTTGCTGTCATCTGTATTTATCCGCAGCAGATACAGGCCTCTTGCGAGACTTCCCACCTGCAGGGTGACTTCCTGTCCGGCATCGGTGTGATCCAGCTGTTTCTGTTTAAGCACCTGTCCCTGCATGTTGACCAGCGAAATGACACCTTTTGCACTGGCTTTATCCAACCTGATATGCAGCTGGGTTGTGGCCGGGTTTGGGAATACCGGGAACACCTGTTCTGTTTCTGCAATGTGTTCCACGTCCGTCGCCAGGTCAATAAAGCTTGCTGTCAGGGAGGTGTCGCTTCCAGGCATGATCAGCTGAAGCGTTTCCTGTTGTCCGATGACTTCGCCTCCTTTCAACCATTCCATAAACATGTGGCCGACATTGGGTGAGGCCCTTACGTTGACCGTTTCACCTTCCAGATAGGTGCCCGATCCGTTCACGGTACCTGCTTTATCCGGATCTGTGACCACTTCCAGGTCGTAGGCGATGCTGCTTCCATCCAGCACCTGTAATTGGTCCAGCGCAAAAAAGCTGCCTTCTCCCCCTGCAAACTGAAAAGCCAGCCGCACATCATCCGTGCCTGAGAATCTTTTGAGATTGACGGTCGCAGGGTGCCAACCGGACGGATAATTGCCGGCTATGAACCCAGGATAATGTCGGCTGTCCCACATCTTTTCAAAACCCTTGCCATCATCACTGATGCGCATGGTGAGATAAGCCGTTTCTTCATCACCAGCTTTGTGGCCGCTAAACACAAAGCGCAAGGCCGGGTGTTCCAGCGTGGTAAAATCCATCAATGGGGTGATAAGCCACTCATCGTGCACGCCTGCTTCGGTGCCTGTTGCAAGGAAAAACTGATCACCTGTCTCCGGGGTGAGGTCGATGCCCGGACTGTCATAGCTGGTCATCAGCTCCCAGCCGTCACCGGTCGGGGCCTCGCTGATCCAGCATGTGTCATCGAATTCCTGGTCAAAGGCTTCCATAAAGGGCCAGCTGTCGATGAACATCTCGCAGGCAGCCGCCCTGAGCAGGTATGCCGTGTTTGAACGGGCTGATTCGTTGTTTCCGTAAATGGCGGTGGCATGGAAGCGGTAAAAGCCGTCGTCTGGCAGGATGTTGGTAAACTGCATTTCTTCATCAAAACCGGCGGTGTGAATCAGTTCGTCGTCGCGGTATAGCCTGTAGCTGTCGGGCAGGATACCGGCAGCCATCTCCAAGCTTTGCTCTCCTTGCACATTCTCCTGGATGCGGTTATTCCGGTGCAGATCTTGCAGATCATCGTTGCGCCCTTGCATCTGCTTGCCCTGATAAGCCTCCCGGCTATCTCCGACGTAGATGGCCGTCAGGTAGGCAAAGGATCCCTTAAAGTTTTGATCCTGGACCTGGTCATGTGCTTGCCAGTCACCCTTACTGCCAAAAAAAGAATATCCCTGTCCGAGGTTGACCCGGCGCATGAGTGAGGATGGGTGACCGCTTGCATCTGACGGTTGAATACCCACATAAAAATAATCGTCGAACACCAGGGGTTCAGCTAGCTCGTAAACATATTGCTCCAGGTGTGAGGCAATAAGCTCATCGGATTGATAGCGCAAGGTGTGTCCGTCGGTGTCGTAAACGACAAACCGGAACCTGTCATCTGGCCAGGGGTGGTTTCCGTGTTGAACGAATATGTGTGCAACTTTGCTAAGCTGTATGGGGTAGTGCAGCCCCAGGACGTGGGCATCGAAAACCGTTACCCTTTCCGGCCCCGTCCAGGTCAGGTGTGTGAAGTCGTCTGTGTATTTATACCATCCGTCCACATTGGGTGCATTTCCGGGGGCATACCATGAAATTCTGGCATTTTTATCCTGGTCGACCCTGGCTTCAAGAAAGCCAGGTGAGGGTTGCAGGTTTTTGTAAGGGTCAAGGCCGGCCAGGGAGCCCGCTGCGGTGCCGAGGGGGTCCAGGTAATGGTCCAGCCGTTGTGAAAGGGCTGTGCCGTTTTGATCCCAGTGGTACCAGATCTTTCCGTAAAAGTCATAGCCATCTGTGTTGCCACAATCTGTAGTACCTCCTGTAAGGGTGCCGATGATCTTTTTGTCCTGGTTAAAAATGGGCGACCCGGATGATCCCAGCTCAGTTACGCCGAATCCGGTTTGCGTCTCCGTCCATTGCACCTGCCAGGTGGAGTTTCCGGCCATCTGCTGCCCGTTTACCGATGGCGCGGCGCTGAACAGATTAAAATTGTAAGTGGATATCTTTTTGACATCTCCCCGGGGGTGATGTATGCTCACGCCTGAGCTACTACCGTCATTCGTTCGGTCCCAGCCGTTCCAATAAGGTCGCCAGTGGGGTGGGGGTGAGGTGTGCAGTTCCAGCAGGCGAAAGTCAGAGCCTCCATCCAACGCTCCGATGGCAAGCGCCTCTGCGCCAAACAACATGTTGATTGGCGGGAATTCTTTTTTTTCGCATCCCCGCATCTCCAGGTTAAAATAGAAATGCCAGAACAGGAGATCTTCAGCCGTGGCGTTTCTGCCACAGTGCTCAGCCGACAAAAAATAGGGCGCA
The DNA here is from genome assembly GCA_003557765.1 of Bacteroidales bacterium. Next base: position 8,935 of record PWNO01000002.1, on the reverse strand, counting down.
GCATCCATGGCGGTATTGTTCACCAGCGAGCCCGTGCACCATCCATAGCTATTTCCTGTACGCATCAGCATCCGTGCAATGCCGCGCTTCTCATCCTGCCAATCATCTCCCTCCGGACAGTTGACATTCACCATGCAGTCGCCGGAAGCGTCTATCCAGCGCGCATTAGTACTGCCAGGCATGACCCCGCCATTGCTGATATGGATGACGCTTTCCAGGGTAAAGGTGGAGGTTGTCATCTTTTCCGTCTTCCCGGGGTAGTAAGGTTCCTGGTATTCAATGGTCACGGCATCCCCGGGGATCACAGCGGTGGTAAACTTTCCGTTGTCGTTGTTGTTCCGGTGATCAAAACTGCCGAGGACAACCTCCTTTTTCGGATCATAAACAAAAAGTCTGGCCTGGCTGCCCAACGTGAAATTGCTGAAGTTGAGCCCGGTGGCCAGCGCTTCGGGCGATTCAATGTGGATGCGCCATACGTGCAGGTAGTTGCCGGCGACATCCCATTGGCCCATGTCATGCAGCTTTGCCGAAGCCGGAACGGCAAACCCGGCATGCGCTGCTATGCCGGGTTCCTGCACTTTTGATAAGGAATCCCGCTCCTGCCGCATCTCCTTGTCAAGCCCAAAAACCATAGCTTCTGCACCGGAAGGAGGCAGTCCGTATAGCCCACTTGCCGGCTCCCCGCCATAATCGACCTGGGCTGCAGCAACCATGCTGATAAAAAGCAATATGGCTCCGGTAATAAATAGTTTGTGGCAATAAATATTTGGTGTTGACATATCAAAATGTTTATATGGGTATGTACAAAAATATAATTTATTCTTTGATTGTAATGCAGGCATATATCCTGTATTATTTATGCGTTTAATTCGAGTCATTTGCAAGGCGTCGATAGCCGCCGACACAGTATGCTGTTTTATTGTGTAACAGAACACAGAAAAACTGTTAAGATTTATTTTTTTTATTCCCGTTGCTCCTGATTTCATCATGTTTTCTTAACTTAGCGAAAGTACAATGAGGAAAGATACATATTGCCAGGTCATAGCTCAATCATAACATTGGACCGTTAAGTGCTTAAGACAGCGATTTACTAAAACAAATACAAGGGAAACGAATTCCATTACACACACATCATAAACTGACTATTTTTTTTACAAAACAAACACAAAGACTATGAAACAACTATTTACGATTATTATGATTTTGTTGGTTTCTTTCGCTTACGCACAACGGCCGGCGCCAACCGCATTAAATACGTTTGATGCAGAACAGACGAGGGTGCGCATTGATTTAAAGGAGAACAACCAAAATACACTGGATTTAGACACATTATATCCCGGCAATTTTTTGGATGCAGCTAATTATGCAAGTTACGTATGGGGTGAGGTTGAAAGCGAAGGTTTCATTTTTGGAATCAATGATTACGGAGATCGGGGCTATGGCCAGCATTTTCCCGTTTCTGCACCTCATGAAATATATGGGGCCTATTATTGGTTTGGTGCTGCTGCGGGTACAACAGGAAATGTCAAATTCAAAATATGGGAATTTGATGGAGAGCCCGGCGATGTGCTTGCAGAAATTGAAGTCCCGTTGGCTGACATCGAACCAAGCTGGACCTTATGGCCTGATCCTGATTATGAAGAAGGGCCACAGCCGGGTGCATTTTTCGTGGATTTTACGGATGAAGATGGCAATCCTGTTTTAGTCTCCGGTGACTTTCTGATCGGTGTTGACGTCACGGACCTGGACCCTTTTGATGAAGATGTGTATGAGCTCGGAAACATTAGCACTGTAATAGGCGAAGGTCATCCGGATGATTTGGCATGGATATGGGAAGCTGATGATTGGACCCAGGTATCTGTATATCTGGATGGAAACCTGGATATTGGCATATTGCCCACCGTAGTTGCTCACGAAGATGATGACACCTACACGGTCACCCTGAACGTAGACATGGCCAATGCGGTGGCAGAAGGTGACGTGGAGTTCGATCCTGCAATCCACGATGTGTGGGTTACCGGAACTTTTGCTGACTGGGCCACACCGGGAGAAAATGCTGATTTTCAAATGCATCCGCTTGATCGTGCAAGCAAAGATGAGCATGTGCTTTATGAAGAGCACTTCTCTCCGGCCACAGAAGATGGCTTGCTTCCTGAGGGATGGGAACAGAAAAAAGCCGACAATGCAGAAGGAAATAATCTGCAGGATTTAGAAGCAGCTGATACACGTTGGTGGCGTTACTCCGAGATGTTTGACATGGGATATAGTGACTTTTTCCCCAATTGGATTCACACTGAAGATGCTTCCATGCACATCAACTGGGATGTAGAAGCTGAGCAGAACGTGTATGCAATAAGCCCTGAAATTGAGCTGCCAGATGCTGAGGAGATCACTTTGGAGTTTTGGATGTATTTCAGCAGCGCATACCACACCGAGCTGGACATATTGCTTGAAGTTGATGGTGAATGGAAAGGCATGGCCATGTTCAATTCAACGCAGCATGAAAACCTCTATGATGAAGCTGTACATGTGGACCTGACAGGCAATGTTGGCACAGCGCGTATTGCTTTCGTATACAAATGGACGGATGGTATACAGATGAATATCGATGCCATCAAAGTAACTGCAGCAACAGATAACGGCGAAGATCCCGAAGCACACTTCTACACCGTTTCTTTTGAAGCAGAACCAGGTGATCATTTGTATAAGTACTTCCTCGTGGAAGATGAACCCACCTGGGATATTGGCGAATGGCCCGGTGGCCCCGACCGAGAGTTACATGTGGATGGCGACGTGGAGGTGCACGATGTCTTTGGTGTTCAACCGGTGGATAAGTTTACCGTTACTTTCGAAATAGAAGATGAAGAGGGTAATGCCATTGAGGATGCCATGATCACCTTTGACGGACAGACTTATGATGCTGGACAATACGTAATCGACGGTGTGGAAGAAGGTACTTACGAATATGTGGTCGAAAAGGATAATTATAATACGGCCGAAGGCACAGTAAGCGTAGACGAAGATAAGACCGTGAAGGTTACCCTTGTTGAAGACGATGAGGTGAACACCCCATTGTTGGATGACATCACCCTCAATATCTTTCCGAACCCGACCAGCGATGTGTTCTACATTGAATCCGATGTGCAGATCAGCGAGATTCGCATGTTTGACGTGCTGGGTCAGGTGGTATACTCCCATATGGCGAATGACACCCGCCACGAGATAAGCGTAGGCAGCATAAAGACTGGCGTATATTTTGTTCAGCTAACCACCGAGGCAGGCATTGTGACAGAACGGGTGCAGGTTACCCGTTAGTGTTTGCGGAATTCCTGCTGACAATGATAACAAAGAGGGCTGATTACTAACAATCAGCCCTCTTTGCTTTTGTGTCAATCCTGCTGGCTGGCCAAGACCTTATATACATATAGTCAAACAGTTTCCGGCACTTCCATAACGAAGCAGAGCAAACTTAAATTAAGTGACCATGATAGGTGATGTCATCCAGCAAGCAAAGCGAACGGAGGAACGTTATGATATGCAGCGGATGTTGACGGAGCAGCACCTGGAGCTGCAGGGTGTTGAAATGAGATTTAATATTAAAGCACGCCATGGATTCCATTTCAAATGTGAATAAAACCCGGATTACTTTACAGGGACTCCACGTAATCCAGCACCTGTATCAAGTCTTCTGCACGGTCAAAGTCAATGTTCTGACGCCGGACAAACCTCCTGATCTGCCGGCTGTGCTCAGGGAAAGCGCGTTGCAGCGCCCGCCGGTTGTAAATGGCCACCAGCTCGCCATCTGCATGGAGGTAAAAATGCTGCTTTCTTTCCAGGTTGATCTGCAGCTGCTGCCCGCCCGGATTCTCGAGCATGGCATGATGATTGGCAGCACGACCTTCCCTGCCCTTGGTGAGGGTGTGCAAGACCTCGACCGAAGCGGTTTCGTCGGTGGTGCCATATGCCCCCCTGACACGGGTTTCTGCATCAACGTCCACCAGGTGGCGGATCAGCAATTTCTCTGACTCCGGAATCAACTGGAAAAATCCTTGTTCTCCGAAAGGAAAGAAAAGGGTCTGTCCTATCCTTACCGAGTCTACGTCGGCAGGCTCCAACCATTGTGCCTGGCCACGGGCATCCGTGTAATGGAAGAGCCCAAAGAGGACATTGAAATTGAAAATCCCGCTTTCTTCACTGCCATTTATGTAATAGGCTCCCTCGCGGTCTGCCGAATAAAGATACTGGATCTCCTGGTTGGCAAGCTCCTCCAGTTGCACCACGTGATCATCGGTGCGAATGCGTTGCTGCTGTGCCTGTATGACACCCGTATACATAAATGCCAAGGCAAATACCAATAATTGAACTGCGTTTCTTATATGCATAGTGTATGTGTTTTTATTATGACCAAAGCTTATGGAGTTATGGGGTTGAACAGGTTTGAGGTTTGAAGTTATCCACAAATTAACATAAATAGTTTTCACAGATGCACACAAATACCCCGGGTAACTTCGAACAGCCCAGGTGCCGACAGCCCAAGTGCTGCGGCTACTTCTTCTTACTTCCTACTGCCTACTTCTTACTCCTTACTCCCCACCCAGTGGCATATCCGAGAACAGGATCTCCCCATTTTCCCCGATGCCCTGAATAACCAGCCGCATGTTTCTGACGTGCTCGTTGACAGGGAATGTTGCGCTTATGGGGTTGTTTTCGTCGGGTGCCGCATTGGCATCCCAGAAAAGCGTCCGGATGATATCGTACCGCACGAATTTATCCGTATCTATTTTGGATTCAAACGTTTCGGAGGGCACGTGAAACCCTTGCATGGAATATTCATACCTGCCATGGCGGTGGTTATCGCCTCTTTTGGTATATATGAGCAGGGCACCGTTTGCTCCACGGCTTCCCAGAATGGCGGTGGAAGGACCTGTCATCACCTCCAGCCTGTCAATATTGTACACGCTGATGCCAAGGAAGGCACTCCGGTTGACAACTACCTCATCCACCAGGAATAGGGGCTCATTGCTCAACTTAAAGCTGCTTTGCCCACGTAAAATGATCTCATTACCTACGAGCCGTAATCCCCTGACCCTTGTACGCAAGACATCCATCACCGTATTATGCTGATCACGAATGTCATCAAAGTAGACCACCTGGTCCACATTGCTGTACATGGAAATGCCCTCCCTGGAGGGCTCTACGAGTGGCCGGCTGGTAAACATGGTTTCCGGACTGGGTGTCCTTTCCCAGTCATCGCCCCGGCTCGTCACGGAGAAGGGCTGTGTATGAAGATTATTGATATACTCAATCTTGTCCGTATCCCTGAAGTCGATGTCGACCCGCAGGTCCCTGGCCCGTACAAACTGATCTATACGCAGCTTGGCAGTAAATTGGTCTTCATAATCCAGGTTAGTAAACGAAAATTTACCTCTTTCGTTCGTGGTCACACTGTATACATCCACACCATCAGAATGTATGGCAAGTTCAACATTAACTTCACCAGTATTACGTTCCGATGACCTGGGTGATACGACGCCTTCAATGGAAATGCCCTCGGGGAACCCATGTGTAATTTCAGGGAAAGACCGCTCCATAATGTTTTCCCAGTCGTAGCGCCGCCATCCATGGGTCAGCATGAGGAGGTCAGCCGCCTTTTTGACTTCAGCACTGGTGCTGTGAAGGTAATACCAAGGGTCTTTGATGGTTTCTCCGATATCGGAGGTTAACAATAAACTGGACGCAATATTGGCCCGCATCTTATTATAAGACTGGTTATTGATATCTAATACGGCAAGAGAATACCCGCCTCCACTGAGGACATCCTCACCGGAAAGCTCCAAGTGCAGGGTCTGTTCTTCTGTACCCTCATCCTGTGCCTCTAAGTAAAGGATTTCGGCCTCATGGATGTCTCCATGGTTGACAAACACAAGCCGTTCTGCAACCGGGTCACCCTGATTGGAAAAAAGGACAATCTGGCTGATACCGGTGGGTAGTTCATTAAGCGGAACCATCATCGAAAGCCCGTCTTCATCCAGTGTGTAATTTTCAAGAAACACCTTTCGTCCTCTTGCATGCACCAGCAGGTAGACTGAATTCTCATGTCCTCCTGGTGTGTCAGCCATGCTGGCCCTGACATTTACCCGGATGTGGTCATCCGCTTTACCGGCTGAAAGCAGATAGCCGGTTTGCTGGACTTCCGGGAGGCTGTAAGTTCTTTCTTCACCATTTTCAAAGGCGATCCTTGCCGAATAGTTGGCACCAGGCTTCGGAGTGAATACAAAATCACCCATGCCATCATGAATGGCAGAGAATTCAAGCACCTGATCTCCGTGCTCATCCAGCAACACCCCATTGGCATCAACTGGCCCTCCAAGTTTATCGGCGGCTTTGAATGCCACCCGGTTTTCATGGCCTGCCAACAGATGGCCCCCCTCCGGGAAGAAGGCAAATTGCATGCTTTCCCGGTCATTGTGCAATCGTCTGTTAAACAAGCGGTTTTTCCAGACATCGCGGCGCTTGATGAAGTTTTCTTCGATGGGGTTGGAAATGTGAATGTCCTTCCAGAAAAACAGTTCTTCGTCAAAGTTACGCATCCAATCCGTAAACGCCTTGATGCGATAGCTGCCTTCAGATAATGAGTCCGGCAGGCTAATCTCTCCCTCGGCAAACCCTTTATTCAGGCGCATAAACAATAAGGCCGCCAGTTCATCATGGGCGTTGATGAGCTCCACATGAAAATTGGTGCTCAGGGTGTCTGGCCTGAGGGTTGTTGCATTCACCACATAGGCATGGAACCATAGGCTTTCACCGGCCAGGTATTCATCCTTGTCAAGGTGCAGGAATACCTTTTGCCCCGGATAAGAATATTCCATGATTTCCATTCCTTCAGCAATTCTTTGGGAGATGCGGTCACCCCCGGAATTGGCAAAAACACCTAGGCCACCAATCAGAATCAGAAAGATGAATATAATGAAGTTTGTTTGCTTTGCATACATTGTTTGCATGATGATTTGGTCTTTTATTGTCAGTTACTTGTTTTTGATTCAATGAATTTAACGTTTTTTCAGTATATATTGTTTTGAGTCTGGCCTTTATGACTCATTTAAACGGAAGCAAAGCCCGAAAGTGTTAAAAAGTAAACCTATGTAACCCGTCTGGTAACACATGAAAAGAGCTATGCAAATCAAATTGACAAACAAGTCTCAGCATACTGCATGGCGATTTTGCCTTCGCCCAGGTCGCAAAGCGCCCGGTTTCTCTATTCGAAAGATAAAACTGTAAACATATTCAAATCTCGAAAGTTTTCATATATTCGCTGCCAGGTATACAAAAGAAAACAATTGCCATTTGCATGATTTTTGATCATCTAAAATAATTGAAAAATACGGGTTTCCCAAATTATGTTCATTACACTGGCAATTATTGCCACAAAATCTATGCCTTTTTGAATGTTTTTGTATGCATCACTGTTCAAATCTGTTGTGTGCAGATGAGATAGATGCCTGCAATAATAAAATCAGGTTTGATCAATATCACCAGCGGTTTTTTTATTATGAAGTTTCTTTTCTTTATTTTTTTTATCTCCGGTCCTTTGGTTGCTTCAACGACATCTCTGCAGCAAGCGGCTGAAGGAGACGTCATGGATGTGCCGGAGTTTCTCGAGCTCCTTGAGCGCCGGCATCAGGTCACCTTTTTTTATGAGCCGGAATGGCTGGAAGGGATCACCCTGCGACCGCAAAAAGCAGACATGCCCCTGGACGAAGCGTTGGATGCCCTTTCAGAAGTGACGAACCTGGAAGCTCTCGGACTTGAAGATATGATCGTGTTGTTACCTTCCGATGGACATGTGGCTGCAAGGGAGGCGCCCGATGATGACCGCGTGATGGTTGGCGACCCGGGCCAATATGGCAGGTATAGTACCGCAACCATTTCCGGTATTGTCAGGGATGGTGCCACAGGAGAAGCCCTTATTGGTGCGGTGGTTTACGAGCCACAAACCGAAAGGGGAGCCACCACCAATGTACACGGTGCTTTTGAGCTGGATCTTCCTGTGGGTGAGTACAACTTGCGTTTTTCCTATATTGGGTACCAGGAACGCTATTATGACATCCAGCTTGTCAGTGATGGAAGTGCCACTTTTGAAATATTCAGTGAAACCGTTCATTTGGATGTGTTTACTTTGGAGGCCGACCGCGCGGCAGACAATATCAGGAGCACGCAAATGAGCCTGATCCGTATGGATGCCCGGACACTTGAAGGGCTGCCCACCTCATTTGGAGAGCAAGATATCGTCAGAAGCATGACCCTGTTACCGGGTGTGCAGTCTGTGGGAGAGTTCGGTACCGGTTTCAACGTCAGGGGCGGCAGTGCCGACCAAAACCTCATCCTGTTGGAACATGTGCCCCTGTTCAATGCTTCACACCTCTTTGGACTCATTTCGGTGATCAACCCCGATATGATCTCTGATGTGACCCTGATCAAGGCAGGCATACCGGCAAGGTACGGCGAAAGAGCTTCTTCGGTGATGGATATCAGGCTGGGCAGCGGTCTCGATCAGCAGGAAACCCGCCTTCAGGGTGGCTTGGGTCTGATCAACAGCCGTTTATTTTTCGAAACGCCCATCGTGGAGGACCGTGCCAACTTTTCATTTGGCGCCAGGTCTTCGTATTCGGACTGGATCCTGGGACGATTGCCAAATGAAGACCTGATGAACAGCACGGCACGTTTTCATGACTTCACGGCCCGCTCAAATGTCGCATTAAACCCTGATAACCATTTGACCTTGTTTGGCTATTATAGCTTTGACCGCTTTGGTTTTTTGGATGAACAGACCTTTGAATATGCCAACACGCTGGCATCCCTGAGATGGAACCGGGTGATCAGTTCTTCACTCTCTTCTGCCATGATATTGGGATACAGCCGGTATGACTACCAGGTC
>PWNO01000239.1 GCA_003557765.1 Bacteroidales bacterium | reverse complement strand
AATCTCATAAATTTTTCTTTGTTCAGGTGTGAATGTGCCATTGACAGGTATGGTGCGTGTGACATCTGCCGTGTATCCACCCAGACTTCGGGCGCCGACATCCATGATCAATATATCGCCCTCTTTGAGCACGCGGTCGTTGCGGGTGTGATGAAGAAGGCAGCTGTTCGGTCCCGATCCCACAATAGACGGAAAGCCAGGAGCCATGCCATTGCGACGGAAAATGTATTCAATTTCGGCCTGCACTTCGTATTCGGTTAATCCGGGGCGCACTGCCTGCAGCACATATTGGTGGGCTTTTACCGTGACATCAGCGGCTTGCCGCAACTGGGCAATCTCCCAGTCATCCTTCACAACCCTGTGCTCGTGCAGGATGGGCGCGACATCTCCGATTTCGGTCTGGGGCAGATGCGCTTCTACCATCTCCTGAATGCGGCGATCCTGGCTGTGCAGATAAATTTTCGATGTCCCCTCAAGCAGTCCGGGCAACTTGTTCTCAAAATCATCCAGGGCATAGGCTGCATCCGCACCGAATAGCTCCACGGCCCCATCCTTGCCATACACTTCGCCCGTCCACATTACCGTGTAGATCTCCCAGGGGGTTACAAATAGCTGGTAGGATTCTTGCTTGCTGGGTCTGATGACGGCAATTCCCTGTCTTTCCGGGAAACCGGTGACATACCTGAAGTCGGGGTTGGCAGCAGCTGAGATGATAATGATATCTGCATCCACCTCCTTAAGGATGCGCGCCCTGCGCTCCTCAAAGGTTGGCAGGTCAATTACTCCGACCTGGTGGTCGTGGATGAATTCTTTCGGAAGTTCTCCGGGTGCCGTGCCTGTTGTTTGTCGCATATTGTGGATGGTAAAAATGGCCGCGATGATCACCAGCATGACAAGTAGCCTGGTGAGGATAACGTAGCGTTTTGTATTTTTAGAAGGGGTCATATCAGTTAATAATTTTGACTTTGTTTGTAGAGATTCCTTTCTGGGCTGTAAAAATAGTAAAGATTCCTGATTTTGCTGGTGTTCCAATCATTTTATAATTTTGTATCCATGCGTGGAGATCCTAAATTATATGAGTTATTCAACAAGCTGGACATCAGCTTTGCCTATTATGCCCATCCGGAGGCACCCACCGTGGAAGAGGCGGCCAAATACTGGAAAGACCTGGATGCGACGCATTGTAAAAATCTGTTTTTCCGGAATCACAAGGGCAGCCGGCATTACCTGGTGATTCTGGACCACCGACAGACGCTCAATATACGCGACCTGGAGCAGCGCCTGAAACAAGGAAAGCTAACCTTTGCTTCTCCCAAACGCCTCTTGAAATATCTTGGATTAACCCCGGGGTCTGTAACCCCTTTTGGCTTGATTAACGACCGTGAACGCCACGTACACCTTTTCCTGGACGAACGTCTGCAGCATGCAGACCGAATCAGCTTTCACCCTTGCATCAACACCGCTTCACTGGTGATTACCTACAAGGACTTCCTGCGTTTTCTGGAGCACCAGGGCAACACCTGGGAGTACGTGGAAAAAATGTGTTAATGTGCTAATGTGCTAACGTGCTGATGTGCTAATGAAGGTTTCTGAGGAATATGAGAATCCCTCTGTTAGTAGCTGATTTTGCTCTAAATATTATACTATGCGCGCGGCATATTCTTATAATTGAAATCCAAAATGCCGAACGCGCTCTAAATTAGCAAATTAGCACATTAACACATTAGCACATTAATACATTATCCATTTTAGCCCAGGAACGCGATCAATACGCCTGCAGCCACAGCAGAGCCAATGACGCCGGAAATATTACTCGCCATGCAGTATTGTAGCAGGTGGTTTCCGGGGTCATGTTTGACGGCAATTTCATTGGCAACCCTGGATGCCATGGGCACGGCGCTGAGTCCGGTGGCACCGATGAGGGGGTTGATCTTCTTTTTGGCGAATAGGTTGTAGATTTTGACAGCCACAATGCCGCCAACCACGGAGATGGCAAAGGCAATGAGACCACCGAAGATGATGCCCAGGGTGCGGACATCCAGGAAGGTGGCCGATGTCATGGTGGCACCAACTGCCAATCCCAGGAATATTGTTGCCGTGTTCATGATGGGGCCGGTGGCGGCTTCACTGAGCCTGCCGGTAGCTACCCCGACCTCCTTGATCAGGTTGCCGAACATCAGCATGCCCACCAAGGGTACGGAAGTAGGTACGAAAAAAGCAACAACGATGCCCAGTACCACGGGGAAAGCGATCTTCACTGCAGTCATGTTTTTGATCTCTCGTTTAGCCGGAAACAGCCTGTCCATGGCTTTCATGTTGATCGACAACTCCTTATTGCTGCAAAGCATCCTTGCTATTGGTGGGATGATGACGGGCACGAGGGCCATATATGAATAGGCTGCAATGGCGATGGGGCCGAGCATATGCGGCGCAAGCAATATGGAAATATAGATGGCCGTTGGACCGTCACCACCGCCGATAATTCCCAGGGCGCCTGCCTCCTGTGCGGTAAATCCCACCGCGATGGCAACAAAAAAGACGCTGAAAATGCCAAGCTGTGCGGCGGCACCAAACAGCGATAGCCTCAGGTTACGTAACATCGGACCAAAATCGGTGAGAGCGCCCACACCCAGAAAGATGATGGGAGGGAGGAAGCCCGTCTTGATCAGCATGTAATACAGGTAGTTCATGATACCATATTCGCCGGCGATTTCTATCAGGTTCATGTACCTTCCATCTTCAAACATCACCATCTCTTCCGGGACAATGCCCATACCAGCGCCAGGAAGGTTAGCCAGGATGACGCCAAATCCAATGGGAACGAGCAGCAAGGGCTCATATTTTTTGCGGATGCCCAGGAATAGGAGGAATATGCCGATGGCTAACATCAGGATGGCGCCCGGTGTGGAAAACAATTCACCAAGGGCTGTGATTCGATATAGATTTTCTAAGGCAGACATATGGGTGGTTTAAATCTCTTGAACTGATATTTTTAAGCAGGGCCGTCTCTTCAAAATTGCAGAATCCTTTCGTAATTTGCGCCCTTTACTATTCCTTGCATGGAACCATCATGCATAGATCCTTGATCATGTGCTTTGAAACGGTTCCGTATTTTTTGGCAAACAAAAGGGCACCTCACGAATCATGATTGAGGCGTCATCCTCCTGTGTTATTGTTCCAGCCGGAAAAGCACATCGTCCTCGAACACTTCAGATCCGTTTTCTCTGACGATTTCCACGATTTTGCCAGAAAGGTCGGACCGGATGGTGTTATAAGTCTTCATCGCTTCGATGTACCCAAGCACATCACCCGCTTTAACCTGGTCGCCCACCTTGATGGGCTTTTCTGAAAGCTCACGGGTCAGATAAAAGTTTCCGGACAATGGTGAGGCGACCTCTGCAAGTGTTGCTTTTTCAGCCAGCTTTTGTATTGCGGGATTTGCTCCGCCCGTTGCCGGCTTTTCGTTGCTGCTTCCGGAATCTGAATCATAGGATACGGTGACACGGTACTTTTCGCCATCCACGTCTATCGTCATGGTGTTGGGTTGCAGTTCAGCAGCATCTTTGGCTGCAGGTTGCTCCGCGACTGTTTTTGCTTTCTGATAGAGGCCTGCGCCTTCGCGTTTGCGTTTTTCCAGGTCTTTCTCAAAGTCTTTTTTGGCTTTGCCCGATTTGTAATTGCGGTATTGTTCGGGATGCATCGCCAACTCAAAAAGCTCTTCGTCGTCTGCACCATACTCCCAGCCATTGTCATCCATTTCCTTGCGGAAGTCATCCAGCTTGTCGGGATAAAGCTTCTGTGGGTTGCCTGTAAAGAACTCCTTGCCCTCCTTTTTGGCGAGTGCTTCAATTTCGGGAGCAAGTTTTCCGGGCAGACGGCCAAGTTTGCCGGTCAACATGTCCCAAACGTTGTCCGGAATGATCTCCCAGCGTTCACCACCTTTGACCATTTGCGTCACGTTGATGACAGCCAGGTTCTTGACATACTGGCTGAATGGGGTCACCAGCGGCGGATAGCCTACCTTAGGCCAGATATGTTCCACCTCCTGAAAAAGTTTCACAAGCAGTTTATCTTCGTTAAGGAGGGGTTTGTCATTTTTCTCCAACCAGCGGTTGAGGTCGGCCAGGTTCTTTTCCAGGTCACTCATCAGGGAGCCCATCATACCACCTGGCAAACCTGAAGAGATGAGCAAAGAGTTCATCTGGCGGTTTGTCGGGGTGATGAAGTAGCCCAGGAAGTTTTCCATGAAATCCTGGTTCATGCTGCGCACCTTCATATATGCCTTCATGTCGACCTCCGGCACATCGTATCCGGCATCTTTCAGCATGGCCTGCACGGCGAGTAAGTCTACGTGGCCGGTACCCCAGGACAGTGGTTCCATTCCTACATCGATGTATTCGGCGCCGGCCCTGACAACCTCAAGGATGGAGGCCATGGCGAACCCGGGGCCGGAATGGGAATGGTATTGGATAGGGATGTCGGGGTGTTTGTCTTTGATACCGGCCACAATCTTGCCCAGCCAAACCGGCCTGCCAATGCCAGCCATGTCTTTCAGGCAAATCTCATCGGCTCCGCCATCGATTACCTTATTGGCCAGATCGATGAAATAGTCGACGGTGTGGACTTCCGAAAAGGTAATGCTGAGTGCGGCCTGCGCCTGCATTCCCGCATCTTTTGCATATTTGACCGAGTCGATGATGTTGCGCGGGTCATTCATGCCACAGAAAATGCGCACTACATCCACGACTTGGGCTTTTTTGACCTGGTACATCAGTTTTCGCACATCGGCGGGCACGGGCTGCATCCGGATACCGTTAAGCGATCGGTCCAACATGTGGCAGGTGATCCCGGCCTTTTTCAACGGTTGGGTCCATTCCCTGACCGCCTTGTTGGGATTTTCCCCGAACAACAGGTTGATCTGCTCAAAACCACCACCATTGGTCTCCACGCGGTCAAAGCATCCCATTTTTACAATTTCTGGTGCTATGGCAGTGAGTTGATCCACGCGAGGCACATACTTGCCTGCCGACTGCCACATGTCCCGATAAACTAAAGAGAATTTTATTTTCTGCATAAACCTAAGGTTAATGAGTGAAACAATATATCGTTGCAGCTGGTTAAGGCATCTTTTCAATTTTTTCCACCTTACCTTTGCCTCGCGTCACCGTTTGTACGGCGGCTGTGATGGCTGCCAGGTGTGTTGCCTTGACTGCAGTTGGTTTAATCGTGGATGAACCTTCACCGGAAGTGGGGAAATAGTGGTTGACAATCCATATGATGGCATTGCCGGTTCCGACTACCACCAGGAGGACCAGGAATACTGTTAAAAGCCCCAGAATGAATACCTGTACCGGAAGAGACATAATGCGTGTTTTTTGTTTATCAGATGTTAAGCAACAACGCCTGTGCTGCTGATGTATTTGTGTTGATGTCAAAAAGTCAAAAAGTCCGGTCAAATCAAACGTCGAACAGGCTAGCCCTGGTTGTGCAAGACTCTAACCCTCAATTATCAAAATCGCCTCGTGCAATCTCAACCTCAATCTCAGCCTTAACCTTATTTTCCATGAATAAACGAGCGGGGCATACACCGGGATATGCCCCGCTCGTGGCGAGTTACCGCCGAAACGTTTCTTTCGAAACATTAACGGCAAAGATATGAAAAAAATCGAAACCTCTTATGCAGCTGTTAATTAATTAACAATTTATGCATTTTCCAGCAAAACCTTCATGTCTTCATCTACGGTATTGATGCTGGAGATGCCAAAATTTTCTACCAGTACATTGGCTACATTTGGTGAAAGGAATGCGGGAAGCGTTGGACCCAGGTGGATGTTTTTTACCCCGAGATAGAGCAGCGCAAGCAATACAATGACGGCCTTTTGCTCATACCAGGCGATGTTATAGGCGATTGGCAGTTCGTTGATGTCGTTGAGATCAAATACCTCTTTCAGTTTCAGTGCGATGACTGCCAATGAGTAACTGTCATTACACTGACCAGCGTCCAGTACCCTGGGAATGCCACCAATGTCGCCTAAAGGCAGCTTGTTGTAACGATATTTGGCGCATCCTGAAGTGAGGATCACGGTGTCTTGAGGCAACGCTTTGGCAAACTCAGTATAATAGTCGCGGCTTTTCATGCGGCCATCGCAGCCGGCCATCACGAAAAACTTGCGAATAGCCCCTGATTTCACGGCATCTACCACCTTGTCTGCCAGAGCCAGCACCTGGTTGTGTGCAAAACCACCAGTGATCTCTCCGGTCTCGATTTCTACGGGTGGCTCGCAGCGTTTTGCGTGTTCGATGACCTTTGAAAAATCCTTGCGGCCGTCTTCAACCCTTTCAGGTATATGCGCGGCTCCGTCAAGGCCAGAGGACCCTGTGGTGTAGATCCTGTCGGCGTATGTCGCACTTTTCAGCGGGGGTACGATGCAGTTGGTAGTAAAGAGGATCGGGCCGTTGAATTTTTCAAACTCCTCGCGCTGATTCCACCAGGCATTACCGTAGTTACCCACAAAGTGGTCATACTTTTTGAAGGCCGGATAGTAGTGTGCGGGAAGCATTTCGCTGTGCGTGTACACATCCACACCGGTATCTTTGGTCTGTTCAAGCAGATCCTCCATGTCGCGGAGGTCGTGGCCGCTGATCAGGATGCCAGGATTGTTGCGCACGCCAATGTTCACCTTGGTAATTTCCGGGTTACCATAGGTGGATGTATGTGCTTTGTCGAGCAATGACATCACTTCCACACCATATTTGCCGCATTCCAGCACCATGGCAGTCAGCTCATCTGCACCGAGGCTGTCGTCGAGCGTCGCCGCCAGGCCTTTTTGCATGAATGCATTGATATCGTCGCTGCTGTGCTTCAGGTTTCCGGCGTGCTCTGCATAGGCAGCCATGCCTTTTATTCCGTAAGTCATTAGCTCACGAAGCGAGCGGATGTCTTCATTTTCGGTCATCTGCAGCACGCCTGCCTGATGCGCCTTCCTTTCGTATTCTCCTGGAGTGTAGGCATTCCACTGAGCCGGTTCGGGCAGTGATTCCTTGTTTAACTGAATGCCGGCATCTTCCATCTTGTTCTCGAGTTCGATGCGGAGGGCGAATCCATCCCTGATCTTGTCAATAAAACGTTGCTTGTCGAAATTGGCGTTGGTAATGGTCATGAACAGGCCTTCCTGGATGAAACGATCCACCCTGGGATCGTTGATGCCCTTTTCGCGGGCCATGTTCGCATAGACAGACATGCCTTTTAGAAAATACATCATCACGTCCTGGATACCTGCGACTTCCGGCTCTTTTCCACATACGCCCTTTACTGTGCATCCTGTGCCTTTTGCGGCTTCCTGACATTGAAAACAAAACATACTCATAGCTGTTAATTTTTTTGGTTTGTGTTACAGGCCTGGTTGATCCTTTATCTTTGATCATCCTGTTGCCCTTTGATTTGATTGATTTCTATTTGCTTGATGCTGATGAAGATTCAGTTTAATGATCCGGATTAAAGCCATTCTTCGTTCATGACTTCACCCTGAAGGCTTACCGTGATGGCTTTCACGGGCACTTTTCTGGAGGCTTTCTCCGTGGCCATTTTGGCCATTTGCAGCAATCCAGTACAACAGGGCACTTCCATGACCATCACCGTGAGGGTGTTGATTTTTGCGTCGTTGATCATGCTGACGAGTTTATCGATATATTGCTCCTTACCCTGATCGAGTTTCGGACATGCTATGGCAAGGCCTTTGCCTGCCAGAAAGTCGTCGTGAAAATTGCCCATAGAAAAGGCCACGCAGTCAGCTGCCAGCAACACATCGGTTTTCTGGAAGTAGGGGGCCTGTGGGTTGACCAGGTGAAGCTGCACCGGCCACTGCCTGAGCGCTGATGCTCCGCTTGCAGACTTGTTTTGTGCAGGCCCGGATTCTCCCTGATGGCCGTTGTTTGCAAATTGCATGATTCGTGACCCCGGACAACCGCCACCGTGGACGTGTGGTCTGGGCGTGGCTTGCTTCGGGGCTGATTCGGCTGCAGATGCCCCCGCACCTGTTGCTGCTCCGGCAACTGCGGCTTCTTTTTTTGATGTGTGTTGATGCATAGTTGATGATGAAGATTCAGCATGATTACCTTGTTTTTTTAATTTGGTAAGGTCCACATCCAGTGCATTGTCTTTGATGTATTGAATGCCTTGAGCCACAAATTCGTCCTGGCTGTGGTCGATCAGGTGGTTCAGGTGGGCCAGGATGGTGGCTTCCCCTTTGGGCGCGATACGCTCCATCACCTTGATCTCATCATAGGGTGCTGCCTCTCTTTCCTCCAGGCTGATGGCACCCACCGGGCATTCGGGAATACATGCGCCCAGGCCGTCGCAATACAGGTCGCTGATCATGCGTGCCTTTCCATCGATCATCTGCAGCGCGCCCTCGTGGCATCCTTCCACGCAAAGCCCGCATCCGTTGCAGAGGTCTTCGTCTATCTTAATGATTGTTCTTTTCATTGTAATATTTTTAATGATAAAATGACAAAATGACAAAATGACAAAAGGTCTATAAGTCGAAAGGTCGAAAGGTCGAAAGGTCGAAAGGTCAAAAAGTCCCGTAAACACTAAACTTCATACTTTGGACAGGTCAAGCCCTGTCCCTACTAATCTTAACCTCAGCCTTAACCTTCTTTCTTCTTACTGCTTACTGCCTACTGCCTACTTCTTACTTCCATCTACCCCCTTCCAGCTTCTTCCAAAACAAGCTCCCCTGACTCAACCCGGGCTGGTCTCCTAACTAAAGGAAGGACGGCCAGTTTCATGCTCATTAGATAAGACCTGAATTCATTGGTGAACTTCTGCTCCAGCCCACCAAAAATGCAAGCCTTCACCGGACAAACTGAACAGTCTAAACAGCAATTGTTCTCCTCCAGGTCTCCGTCTATGACACGATAGATGTCCATCAAGCTGATATCATATGCATTCCTGCCAAGACAAAAACCACCACCTGGTCCCCTGGTTGACTTTAATAAACGGTACTTTGCCAAGATCTGAAGCACTTTGGCCGTATGGTTTTTTGAGAAACCCGTTTGTTCTGCCACCTGGTGACTGTTCAGCAAATCTTTGCTCTGCGCGATAACTGCCATGCTGTGAATGGCGATACTTGCTGCTTCTGATATGTTTAATATGCGCTTCATAATTTTAAAACAGATAAACAGTATTTGAATACGCAAATGTACGAATATATTCTGTACAAAAACAAATAATTCGGTATTTTTTTTCTTAAAAAGTTTAAAATAGCTTATAACATTCTCAAAATAAGATAAATAAGAATTAACTGTCTTTTCATTGGAAGAAGATGCTTAAGACCAGTTTAGCATCTCAATGACTTTTCAGCTTTTTGTCAAGAATAATTCCAGGTAAACAAAAACAGGTATTCTTGACGCTGCTGAATGCACTCAGTAGGATTTGGTTTTTGTCTGAGTTTTGTAGGCTGAAACCAATTCCAATCAAAACTTATGCTTAACTTTGTTTTAGTGTATAATGCTCTAAATCAATATATTGCAACGCACTACTTGTATTGTGGTCTTCAATTAATTGCTTTCTGATGAAACATTTTAAACTTTTATCGTTATTAGTTTTCATTTTTCTACTAAATGGTATAACCCAGGCTCAGCTTTTCGAAAATTTTGAGCAAGGCGGGAAGTCATTTTATGCAGCAGGTTATGATGATCTGGAAACGGGTGAATGGTTTTTTGATGATGCCTTAATAGGCAACACAACACTGGATAAGAAGAACGGAAGCCGGTCGGCACGAATACGCAATGGACATATTGCTATGAACTTTGATTATCCTAATGGGTTGGTGGAGGTATCTTTTTATGCTGCTGACTTCAGCAACGATACCGGCGGTGAAGTGCAAGTGGAATACTCTGTCAATGGAGGCAGTTCGTGGTCAGACCTGGGTGACCCTGTACAGCTCACCCCTGATTTGACAAAATACAATGTGTCTGGTAATGTTGAAGGCAATGTAAGGCTTCGTTTTACAAAGACTGCTGGTACACGCATAAACATTGATGATGTATTGATAACAGATTATATTGAGACTACGGATCATCCCAATTTGATTCTTCATATCAATGATTTGGTCCATGTTTCAGGAAGCACTTTTAATTTTGGCACGACAACCGGAGAGGGGCAGGCGCGTTTGCAGATACGCAATGGTGGCGAACAGGATCTGGTATTGAATTCCTTTGACATCGACGAGCCAGGTTTTTTTCTTGATGCAGATATGCCTATGACATTGGAAACCCTGGAAACTGTGGTTTTTGATCTTCTGTTTGTAAGTGATGATCCGGGTGAACACACGGCATCGCTTATCTTTTACTCCAATGATCCTGTCAACGAAACCTTTGTTATTCAGCTTGTGGCTGAAACGCTGGATACAAGTATGCCCATACCGATCAGTGAGGCTCGTGATCTGCCGCAGGGGACATTGGTTACGGTAGCCGGATGGGTAACCGCTGCTGATCAGTTTGCGGGCCCGGTCTATTTTCAGGATGAGACTGCCGGCATTGCCTGGTTTAATGATGAGGTCATGCGCGATGAATGGCTTGTTGGTGCAGAAATAGGCGACTCCATAGTGGTTACTGGGGAGCTTGGAAACTTTTTCAGCCTTTTGCAAATTGTCAATGACACCCATTTTGAAGTATTTCCCGAGTCGAACATGAAGCAGGAGCCTCTTGATATTACGCTCGAACAATTGAACACGGGCCATTACGAGGGTTTTCTCGTGCGCATCAGCGACGTGGAGTTCGAAGATGGCGGGGTCTTTTCCGGTGGGAGCAATTATGTAGCAACAGATCTGACAGACGAAGGACAAGTGCGTATCGATAACTTTACAAACATACCAGGCACGCCTATTCCAAATACACCTGTGGAGATTACAGGGCTTGCAGGGCGCTTCCAGCAAAATCATCAGCTACTACCCAGGTTCACAGAGGATATCATTATCTTGAGCGGTCCGGTCATTCTGACCTCTCCGCCATATGAACACAGTGCCTCTGATCATGCCATTACCTTCCGTTGGGAAACAATGGAGGCCGGGCACTCCGAAGTGCGTTATGGAACAACCCCGGAGCTGGAAATGGGAAAAATCATTGATGAGGAACACAAAACAACGCATCGCATCACCATTCCGGACCTGGATCCAGCCACGGTATACAAGGTGCAGCTTCGTTCCGCCTTTGATGCCGACACCAGTGCAACATCCGTTTATATTACATCCACAGGTTCTCCTGTCGGTACTACCGGAGAAATGCTAGCTTTTTTTAATAGAGATGTCGCCCATGAGCTTGCCACGATTCGGGAAGCCGATCAACATGTCAATTTTGTGGAGAAGTTTTTGGAATATATTCAGATGGCTGAGGAAACGGCTGAATTTGCGTTTTATAATCTCAGTGGAGATGTCGGTGAAGAGATTACCGATGGAATCATTGATGCACACAATCGTGGTGTGGATGTGCGTGTGATCGCCTCAGGTCATACTGGTTCAGAAAATCCGCTGATCACCAGGATGGCGAATGAGGGTGTGCATGCCGTGCAAAGCATAGGTGGTGAACAAATGCATAACAAGTTTGCGGTGATCGATGCCCATCATGTTGATCCGGCTAAATCTTGGGTCATCACCAGTTCGTGGAATGCCACTGATCAGGGGACTAATGATCAGTTTCAGAATATGCTGGTCATACAAGACGTGGCGCTAGCCAGAGCATATCAGCTGGAATTTAACCAGATGTGGGGCAGAGGTTCGGGAAGTTTTAATGCCTCTCAGGCACGTTTTGGACCCGATAAAGAGATTGTAAACCCTTCGGTATTCTGGATTGGTGATGAATCTATAAAGGTGGAGTTGTACTTTAGTCCGCAGGCCAACACCGAATCGCATATCAACAGGACGCTGAGCCAGGCGGAATCCAACATAGACCTGGCTTTAAACATCATCACCAGGCGGACGATCTCCAATACCATGCTTGAACGTAACAACCAGGGTGTAAAGGTTCGAGGTGCACTTGGTACGATATCCGGGCAGGGTAATGAGTGGGATTATCTGAGCACCTGGGCGGATGTTCATCACTTTCCACAGGGAGAATTTGGTTTGCTGCATCACAAATATGCATTGATCGATGGGGAGGCCACCACCTATAGATCCCGGGTCATCACTGGTTCGCACAACTGGTCAGCCAATGCCAATTTTAACAATGATGAAAACACCCTGATCGTTCATAGCCAGCGTTTGGTCAATGAATACTTTCAGGAATTTGGTGCCCGCTACAGGCAGGCCGGTGGTCAGGATCAGTTTGATGTGTCTGTGCCGGTCGATGAGGTAACTGGCCACGTTGCAGGGTATGACTTTGGATTGATCAATTATCCGAATCCTGTACGCGATCATACATCCATTCGTTTTACATTAGACCGGGAGCAGGATGTGACCCTCGAGGTATATGATATGATGGGACGTCGACGCGAGATCCTTATGCATCAACAACATTTCGCCCCGGGGACGCATGAGATGCAATTCAATGCAGGTGATTACCCGGCCGGCTTGTATGTGCTTCGCCTGGTTGTCGGGATGGATTCCGCCTCTCGGACATTTTTTGTGATCCCATAGGTATACCTTGGATTTACTGGAATTCTCCCCAAAAAAACGCAATGAGCAAATCGGGATGGCTCTCAGTTGAAAAAAAAACCTGATTTATGGACCTTCAGTTAAAACAACAATTTATCGATCGCTGGCATCAATATTTTGGAGATGCGTCATTACCTATTGTATTCTGGTACAGCGACAAGATTGACGATGACGTGGAAATGATGCAACCCGCAAAGGGCTGGAGTTGCTTCATTGGCGACCTGGCCAAAGTACGCAATGGACGTGCCATCGCATTTGACAGCGCTGCCATTGGATGTGGTGGTGGCCGGCGCTACCTGGGATTCAACAAGGAGATCATGCCCGGATTTGAATACTTCCTTTCCTGTGGCAGTGAAGAGATTACGGGGGAACGCTACCTCCGGACGCCTGAGTTGGTGAAAAAATTTCTGGAAAACGCTCCTTATAGGCCTGCCAGTGCTTCCAGGATTGTCTTCAAACGCTGGGACAAGCTGGTGGAAGGTGACCTGCCCGTGGTGGTCATCTTTTTTGCAAGTCCGGATGTGCTTTCGGGCCTTTTCACCCTCTCTGGTTACGACCGCGGCGATTTGCATGGAAACATTGCACCTTTTGGTTCAGGATGTGCGTCCATCATTCAGTATCCACTGGCTGAGCGCAAGGAAGCAGACCCCAGGGGCGTCATCGGGATGTTCGACGTCTCCGCCAGGCCATTCGTGCCCGCCGGGACCCTCAGTTTTGCCTTGCCTTTTGAGCGTTTCACCAGGATGATCCATTATATGGATGAAAGTTTTTTGGTCACCGAAGACTGGAATAAGGTGAGGAAGCGCATCAATAATCAGAAAGACTGAATGGTTTTTGGCCATGGACCAGGCGGGTGTTATCTGTCGGCCCATGATTACCTGGCTTGCCCATCGGGCCGTGTATGGCCCACATTAAAACGGCGATAGGTGATGAATATCCCTACAAACACGATCGCAAGGCCTGCCAGGTCTGTGGCCACGACCGTGTCGCCAAAGGCCAGCCACGCCATCAGCATCGTGACGGGTGGCCCAAGGTAGAACAGACTGGCTACGCTTGCCGCATCGATATATTGCAGCAGTTTCCACATTAGTGCGTAGGCGCCAAGGGATACTCCAAGTATCAGCCAGGTCATGACGTAGATGAATGCTGGCTGTGCATTGGTGGCGAATTGCTCAACAAGCCAGGCCGGCAGGATAAGCACCAGTGCAGTGGCTGCACTTTGATAAAAGAGGCTCAGGTCAAGCGGAAGGTCTGGGGCAGATCGTTTGAGGTTGACCCGCCGCTGGATTAGCGTGGCTACGGTGATGGCGATTACGGAGCCGAGCGGAATCAGGTGACCAAAGACCGATGCTGCACTCTGGTAGTTGATCCGGAAAGCCAGGGTGACCCCAACACCTAAAAAGCCGATGAGTAGTCCGATCCATGTGGTAAGAGAAGTCTTCTCGCCGGTAACACGACCGGAAAAAGCACCGGTGGCAAGGGGTTGCAGCGCGACGACCAGGGCTACGATCCCTGCGGGCACATCGTGGTCCAGGGCAATTAAGACGCAGGCAAGCCAAACCCCGTGCGCCAAAGCGCCCACAAGCATCTGCTGCGAGGCCATCCGCCATCCCGGCCAGGAAAACCGTTTCCGTAAGCATAAATAAAGCAGGAGCAGGATGCTCAGGGCCAGGTAACGCCAGAATAACAAGGTAAACGGACCGGCATAGGGGAGCCCGTAATCAGCGCCGATAAAACCCGAGTTCCAAAGCAGCACGAAGGCTGCAGCAAGAAATACAATATTCTTAATCCACAAAGGATGCTATTTCTTAAGGTTTGATGGGCGTGGCCACTTTTGTATCTGAATAACCGGACGGCATACCCTCGTACTTCTGGACCATTTCCGGCTTGCCACAAAACTCAAAACTGTGGTTCATATGGTCGCGTTCATCCAGCATGATCCGCCGGAATACATCGGCCCAGGTGTCTACATCGGCATATTCCTTTACGAACGCATTGTTGACTTTTTGTTCTTCCCACTGTGGATTGTCTACAACCATTCCGGCATACACCCCTTCCGCATGATTTTCAAACTCAGCATTAAAAAGAAATGCCCTTTTCTGGCTGAAAAAAGCCATGATCCTGGCAATGATCACATAGGATAGCACGGCCAGAAAGGTCACCACGGGATGAAGGAACCACTTGTCTTTCATTCCGTCTTCCTTCATTTTTTCATGGATCACCAGCAAGTGGGTATATTCATTGTCCTGTGCATCACGGCCCCAGTCGATGACACCTTTAACTTCCTTCACACGATCAGTGTTACGGAACTTCCTGGTTAGTTTTACATAGTGACGGATCTCCCATACCCGGTAAGGGATGCTGGCCAGGATCTCCAGGAGCTTGGCCTTGGGAAGATTATCCTTCTTGCCGGCGACCAAATCCATCCCAAAGAAAAACATTTTGGCGATAAAGCTGTATTTGTAACGTGGGGTCTCCAGGGTGGTTTTGTGCTCCTTTTTTAAGTCGATTTGTGCGTTTTTTTCCATGTTGTGTGCGAGTTATATTCGTTGTTATTCTATTCCTTATGCTGGTCTTATGCATTGGACCTGATCAGTCTGTTTCTCCGGGTTTGATCATGCTCCTGCAAACCATTTTGCATGTCCTTTACAATGCAATAATAAATAAAAATTTCAGCAATGGTGGTTATCGTATGTAAAAACATCTTATTTATAAACATACTGAATAAAAAGATGCCGCAAGCAATTAGCCTGCGGCATCGAAATGAAAACATAAAAAATGTTGGCCTGTATTAATAATGCTGAACAGGCTTCAGCAGTCAGATTACTGGATGATCAGCCGCGAGATCACCGACTGCATGGTATCGGGGTCGGTGGCCCGGATAATGTACATGCCTGGTTGCAGGCGACTGGCATCCATCGTCAGGACTTTTCCATCCATGCGCTTTTGGCTTAGGAGGCTGCCGTTCAGGTTATAGATGCGAATGTCCATTCCGGGCTGATCCACCTCGATGCGGAAGGCGTCTCTTGCAGGGTTGGGGCTGACAATCACCTCAGGCAGCCGCTCATTGTCCTGCACCCAGGTGTCATCCATTGGATCGGCATCCAAAGCGATGTTGTTAAATACCACGCGATCGCCATCATCAAGTGTCAGGTTGGGTCCGTCAAAGCGGATGCGCATGGTAAAGTGCGGATTGTCATATGTTTCCGGGATGTCCCTAAAATCAATGACAAACAACCGGTATTCTTCAAACCGCAGCGGCAGGCTGGTGGCCTCCAGACCGGTGGTGATCCATTCGCCACCCTGTTCGATGGCATAATCGATCAACAGGTACTCGGCAGCCATCAGGTCTTCACTGTCACCGTTGTCTTTTGCGGCAAAGCTTACGACTGGATGGCGATAGCCGGCTGTTGGCAGGTGGAGGTAAAGCTTGTTTTCACCTGCATCACCGGTAAAGGGTTGACGTACCTGTATGGCGCGTATGTTGGCATCTCCATATGGGATGTCGTCATTTCCTTCAGGACGGTAATTGATGTCGGTGGGTCGGTTGCGACGTTCCAGGGAAGCTTTGCGCCAGTAAGGATGGTCTTCGTTAAACGGATAGCCTGCCAGCGCAGATTGATAAGTGATCAGGGCCCCACCAACCAGGTCGAAGGTCGGTTCGATATACTCCAGCGGAGTATTGTTGGGCATGTCGTCGCCAAAGAACCAGAATTGTACCAGTTCCAGGTCGTCAGGCACCACGTGCTCTTCCATCAGCACCACCACTTCGGTGACATCTGCTCCGTCTACGTTAATGACACCGGTAGCATCCGTGTATCCCAGTGCAGTCACGTGGAAGCTGTAGCTGCCTTCAGCCACATCATGGAAGGTATAATCACCCATGTCGTTGGTGATGTCACCCAGCGTGATCACGGCGTCTTCGATCTCGTGGCCGTCGACATCTTCCACTACGAAGGTTACATTATAGAATTCGGGGGGTACGGTTGCCATGCCATCCATGGCGATGTTGTTGAACACCACCCGGTCACCGTCGTCGAGGTCCATGTTGGGACCGGTGAAACGGATACGGACGACAAAGTCCGGATTGTCATTCACGGCTTCTATGCCAGTGAAGTCAATCTCATACAGTTGATATTCCTCAAATAGTAGGGGAAGTACGGTTTCATCCAGGCCATCGGTGATCCAATCACCGTCTGCCTCCACGGCGTAATCGATGATCAGCTCTTCGGCTGCCATCAGATCCTCATTGTCGCCGTTGTCTTTGGCGGCAAAGCTCACGATGGCGTTTTCATAGCCCGTGGTAGGCAGGTGCAGGAACACGGTGTTTTCGCCGCCATCCCCGGTGAAGGGTTGTCTCACCTGCACGCCACGCATGTCATCCTCATCATATGGCTCCCAGTCATTGCCTTGCGGCCTGTAATTGATGTCAGTGGGCCTGTTCCTGCGCTCGAGCGAGGCTTTCCTCCAGTTTTCGTGATCCGGATCAAAGGGGTATCCTGCGAGGGCTGAATGGTAGCTGATAAGGGCACCTTCCACCTGGTTGAAAGTGGGTGCGATGGTTTCGAAAGGTGTGTTGTTTTCGAGAAAATCGCCAAAGTACCAGAAGTGCACCAGCTCGTGCTCAGCCACGATTTCTTCTACTGCAAAGGGCGCTGTGGTGGCCGGGTCGAGTCCGTCTGCACTGGCCGTGATGCTGACATCACTTTCTGCCGTATCATATATGATGCCCTCGATGCTGACTTCCGTTTCGCCTTCCGGAATGGTTCCCGTAAGGTTCCCGGAAAGGGAGCCGCTGCCTGATTCCAGGCTTAGGCTTACGGCGATGTCTGAAGTGGCCTCCACGATGTCACCCACTTCATTCAAGACGCCTACGCCAAGGGAGAAGGCCATGTCTGCATAGACGGTATTTCCTTCATTCAGGTGGATGATGGTCAGCTGCGAAGGCTCCATCGAAGGCAGCACGATCACGGTGGCAGTATAGACAGCCGTGGATTCGTCTTCCGCGGTCACGGTGTATTCAACCGGCTCGCTGAAATCCTGGGCCACGCCCGACTCGGGTGAAATGCTCTCACCGGTATGGGTAATGGTGGGAACCAGGGCTCCGGTGTCCGTTCCCTGGGGGACCTCCAGGGTGATCGTCTTGTCTGCTTCATTGATATCGCCAATTACGGGTGGGTCAAGCTCTTCGAAGTCAAATGCCGTAATGGCCTTGGTGGTTCCC
Organism: Bacteroidales bacterium; assembly: GCA_003557765.1. The sequence continues at coordinate 1,619 of PWNO01000239.1, read as the reverse complement.
TGCAATTCTTCAGCCAGGGCAAAATAGCCACCTTCAGTAAAGCTCACTGCCGACTGCACGTGTCCGTTGGCAACAGACCCGCCCAGGTTTATCCAGGCCCCGTTGTCGGATTTGACGATCTGAAGCAGGTTTTCATCAATTGATGCGTCCAGAATATCAAAAGGAATGGCAATCATGGCATCGCTCAAGCTACCTTCTCCATCGATGGCCAAGGCATAGTGATATTCATCGAGGATGGCCTGAATGTCGCCGGGCATGTCGAGATCTGGTGGTGCCGCAGCGAACATCTCCAGGGCGTACCAGGTGGGATCTGCCTCTTCCTGTGTCAGACTAAGGTGCACCGGCCCATAGAGCCCGTCTTTTCCTATGGGATAGAAGAGGTCATTTTCTGCATCATCCGCGACCTCAATGGATAGCAAACCAGATACATAACTCGCATCATCTGCACCTTCTACCGTGGCACCAGCTGACAGATAGAGGACAGCATCTTCGTGCACTTCGATCAATCCGGAAACAAGCTTCAGCTCGCCGTTGACCGTCAATGGGCCGTTGAGGTGCAGGTTGTTGTTCGGTTTGTCAATGATCAGCACATCCACCTGGAGGTCTTCGGTGTTGGATTCCAGGTTTTGTGGCTGGTCGCCGTGGAACAGGACGGCCACGTCGCCGGCATCCAGGCTGGCACCAGGCTCGGCATCCACGATAAAATCGCCGGTGATTTCGATGTGGCTGTCGTCAAGATCGAGCTCGCTGCTCTCATCCACGGTGATTACCAGGTCGCCGTTCAGCTCGATATGGCTGTCGTCAAAGTCAAACTCGCTGCCATCTTCCAATGTGATCACCAGGTCACCTTCGATAAAGAGGCTTCCCTCATCGAGGTCGAAAATGCCGCCGTTGCTGGCTTCCAGTTTAGCATAGCCGCCAGTCAATGTAATGTGGGCGTCGTCCATGTCAAACTCGCCGTTGTCGTGCGCAAAGACGTAGAAATTGCCTCCAATGGTGATGTTGGCTTCGTCAAGGGAGATGTTCTCGTCGCCGTCGGCTTCGAACTTGGTCAGGGTGAGGATGAAGTCATTACCCACGTGCAGGGTGATCTCGTCGCCGTCAATCTCGCCGTCACCATCAGCACCTTCAGGCCTGTTGTGGGTGATCTCCAGGTTGTTTCCAATCGTGAGCGTGCCATCGCCAAACTCGAAGTCGCCTGCGCTGTCAATGTCGATGATGAAGTCGCCGCCGATTTCCACCACGGAGTCGTCTAGGTCAACAACACCTCCTTCGTACATATATATAAATAAGTCACCTGCAACGGTTACTGTGGAATCATCAAAGTCGAACTCCCCGTTGTCTTCTCCGTCGTAGTTGGTGTAGATGTACATATTGCCGCCGATGGTCAATTCGCCGTCGCCCATCGAAATGTTTTCGTCGCCGTCGTCTTCTGTGCGGGTCAGTTTAGCAATGAAGTCGCCATCCACATGGATGACGGCCTCATCGATGTCGAGTTCGGCATCTTCCTCGGTGTCCAGCTGGCGGTGATGCCGGATGTCTAAGTCGCCACCAATGTGCAGGTGCACGTCGTTGAACTCAAAGTCGCCGTCGCTGTCCATGTCGATGATGAAGTTGCC
>PWNO01000127.1 GCA_003557765.1 Bacteroidales bacterium | reverse complement strand
CCACTCTTTCACCTGGAAGTTTGCTTCCGGGGTTGCGGTAAACAACACATTCTTCCCTTCACGCACTTCGTCGCCGCTATCGATGGGTTCGCCATCAACGGAAGCTGTAAGCGTTCCATTTTCTCCCACTACCTCAAAAGTAACTATGTGGTAGACGATTGGGATTTCCTCAAACTCTACAGTCACATTGACATCCTCGGAAAGATCTTCTACGGTATAAGTAGAGGCTGTATAATCAGGAACAACCACCCCATTGACTCTCCATTCCTTTACACGGTATTCTTCATCGGGTAGTGCGTCAAATACTACATCTTTGCCATCTACAATCAAGTCGCCATCGGTAATGGGTACACCATCTACTGATGCCGACAATGTGCCATTGAGTCCAACAACGGCAAAATTGACAACATGGGTTATCACTTCGAACTCAACGGTCACGTGGATGTCGTCAGACAGATTTTCAACGGTAAATGTTTCAGCGGCTTTGACAGTAACAATATCACCATTCAGTGTCCACTCTTTTACTTTGTAGCCAGGATCCGGAGTGGCTTCAAACAGCACATCACGAGTTCCCAAAACTTCATCGCCACTGTCAATGGGTTCACCCATGACTGAAGCCTCGAGTGTGCCATTTTCACCTATTACACCGAATGTTACCGTGTAAAAGACGACTGGGATCTCCTCAAACTCAACAGTAACTATAATGTCTTCTGATAGGTCTTCAACGATGAAGGTATCTGCAATGTAGTCCACCACTACCTCGCCATTGAGGGTCCATTCCTTAACCATATACATATCCTCCGGGGAAGCAGTGAACACCACGTTTTTCTGTTCCTGCACTTCATCACCGCTGTTGATTTCCTCCCCATCAACAGCTGCAGTCAAAGTGCCATTTGCGCCAACAACGTTGTAGGTTACTGTATAAAACTCAATATCAGGGGTCATCACGACGATCTCGGTCACATCATCATCAACCACTTCAACATCTCCCTCAACATCGAAATAGTCGTCGGCGGTAACCAGGTAATCATAGATGCCGGCTTCGACCTCAAAAACGTAGTCGCCTTCCGGGTTGGTCACCTCGCCGAGGGTTATTGTTGCATTGTTGATGGGGGCACCTTCTTCATCCTGAACGATGAAAGTAACTTCATAGAAAATGGGTGGTTCAACACCGGGTATGGCAACACCCACATCGTCGAGCAGAATGCCAAAAGCAAAGCCACCTGTTCCAGTCTGGCCAATAAACTTAACCCAAATGCTTTGTCCTGCATAAGCTTCAAGTGAATAGACGAATTCTTCATACTCAGTATTGGTTGCACCTACAATTTCCGCTACCACGACATTGAAGTTTTCACCGTCGGTGCTAAGCAAAACGTCCATATCTTGAGGGCTGAATGAACCTTCGGCTCTATACCAGAACGAGAGTTCGTACACATCATCTTTGGTGGGAGGTATCTGAATTTCCGGCGTGGTCAGTTCTGATCCGGCCAGGTTGGAATAAGCCCACTCTGAGCCTGTATTTGGCGCACCATATAGGCTTTGCACCCAACCGGTATTTGACCATCCCATTGGTGGGAATTCATCCTCGAAGCTTTCAAACCATGGGAAAGCATCAATAAAGATGTATTCTTCGGTGGTAAACGACCAAACGGGGCAATCTACTGCATCTCCGGCATCGTTGTAGGGGACCACTTTCCAATTATAGGTGGTTAAATAGTCGAGGTCTTCATAAGCATAGGTGGTAACGTTGCCCAGGTCTTCGCCATCAACGATATCCCACGCACGATCTGAAGTGCCGAGATAGAGCTTATAGCCGGTGGCCGTAAAGTAGCCGGACCAGTTCAAATTGCCTTCAAGCGGCACGTTAACGGCATTGTTGGCTGGATTAGGATTCGAGGCACACAGAGGTGGTTCCTCCAGATCCAATACACCCACAAAGAAATTATCAAAGGCTAACCAGTAATCACCCGAAATGCGGTTTCCGGTAATTTTCACCTTAACAAACTCTCCAACATATTCATCCAGCGGTACGGAATAATTCTGCCAACCGGCCACTCCATTGTTTTCGATCGTTTCAACCTCCTCATAGGTTTCTCCATAGTCGGTTGAAACAGCCACTATGAAATTGCCTGAACCCGCTTCTGGGGGATCATATGGGATGCCAAAATCTGCAAGGGCGTAATCAAAAGCGAGTTCCATGTCTGCTGCTACAGGGCCTATGTTCAGCGTCGTAAACATTCCTGTCGGAAAAGATCCCCAAAGATTTCTCCGTATATAATTACCATCAATTGGTGGTATCGCTGCAGTTGTACCGATTGTCCAACCTGTTGTTGTCCAGCCGACTGGTGGTGTTGTAGTCGCAAAGCCTTCGAAATATGGAACCGCAGCAATAAACTCGGTGGTAAAGTTTCGTGGTCCTGCCCAGTCGCTTTCCTCTCCATCGCAGACTGCCTGCACATAAAACGCATACCCGGTGCCGGCATCCAGTCCGGTAAGCTCATAGGGGTTGTTTGATGTACCGGTAATCATAGTTCCCGTACCTTGTTCAAAGCCGGTTTCGCCCCATTCGATGTTCCACTCTGTTTCCGTGTCACCGGGTGTCCAGCCTAACAAAGCACTGTTGCTGGTAATACCTGTAGCTGTTAGTTCAGTTGGTGCTGGGCAAGTGGGAGGTAATTCAAACCAAAGATTGAGCGTGAATTCAATTGTTTGCGGTGCAGGAAAGCTAGAAACAATGGCGAAATAGGTGCCAGCCTCTAAAAGAAGTTCATCAAATGAAACCGATGAGCCGGTACTCGTAGCTGCTTGCAATACTTCAGCAGGATTGTCAGGGTGAGGGCAATCTTCGAGAATAAACAATCCAATCCATGTCTGAGGGGAAGTCATGCTTCCGCTTAGAAAGCCAGTTTCTTCCAGGGTGAATTCAAATACCATATCGTTACCGTTAAGATAAGAGGAGTTTGGAGTAATCCATGTCCTTGCGTAATCATCACCCATTGGTTCCGTATCGCCTTCGAAGTCTACCAGTGGCAATTCGGTTATTACATAGGGATTGCCACAAGTTGAACCTGCGGGGCGTTCGAAACCTATACCGCTCAAAGGCACAACTGTAGTGTTTTTGGCTTTAGTGTCTGCATTATGTGTAACAACCATGTTTCCCGTATGTTCGCCAGCAACTGCCGGACTATATTGAACCGTAATTGTTTCACTTTCAAAAAAGCCCAAAGAGAAAGGGGTAAAGGGTTCTGCTAAAGAAAAGTGAGCACCTGTTACAGAAATATCGGTGACATCAAGCTGGCCTGCTCCCTGGTTGGTAATCGTAAAATCCTTGGTTGCCACGTCATTAACACCAACTTCTCCAAAATTACCAACATCCGGATTAATGGAAAAGATAGGTTCTTCAGGTAGCATGCCCATTGTAAAATTATCAAAGTCGAGATAGAAGTCACCATCAAGCCTGGCAGCCATAACCAGGAACATGACTGTTTCATTGATATACTCAGTAAGATCTGCAATTTCAATGAATGTGTAATCCAGCGTAGCTTCGTGTTCCTCGGGGTCATATTCAAACACCGGTTCAAACGTATTACCCCAGTCTTTGCTGAGAAAAACCGTAAACGCAGCATATTCTGGAGGGGTTGCCACAGGATTTGTTGCATAACCTGACCAGTTTACAATCCTGTAGAAGAAACTAAACTCCGGATCGTCGCCCATTTCAACAAAATTGGAATAAAATGACCCGGTTTGGCTAGCACCGGTACCAAATAAATTACGGCTCAGCCTCTTGCTGTCATCAATGCCGCCGGCAGCAAATACCTGGAAGTTGCCACCCCAGCCAGCTGGCCGCTGGCCGTTAGGAACCTCTTCAAAGTCTTCAAAGAGAAAAGATGCTATAATGGCTTCCTGCACTGTTGCTGTTACCTCAACCCCTACCGTAGCATTATTTGGGTCATTGGTTGTTAGTTCAAATTCTCCCTCATATGCACCGGGCTGGGCAGGATCAAAAACAACCTGAATTACTTCTGTTTCGCCAGGTGCAACGGTTACGGGCAAACCATTGATGCTGATTTCCGGATCAGAAGATGAGTGCTCAACTATGAGGTCAGCACCGCCCGGGTTGCTAATTTCATATTCTTGTTCATAAATGCCTGCGTCGAAAACCACTCCAAAATCGACCGCTCCCGCACCGGCAAATGCAGGGTCTTCAGCAAGAACAAAATCAGGGCCTACCACATCATCAATAACCACGAAAGAATAATAAGTTATGCCTGCATCTGTATAGTCAAAATTACTTGTTGTGGCAAAAGCAAAACGATAGTCTCCGCGTGGCAAACCAGACAGGTCTATATCAATTTGACGAAGGTCGTTTCCTGTTGGCGTATCATAATCTTCGGGATCCCCTATGTTAGTCCATCCATCCTTGGAGGTTTGCTGGTATTTTACCTGCAGGGTTGATCCCCCGACACCAAGTCCATTGTTCATCCCTTTTGTTAAAAAAGAAAGTGTATTTATTGTGCCATCCAGTGTAACAGGTCGGGTTTTGAGCATTTGTTCTGCATCACCTTCCATTTGAACAATGGCTGCACTTTTTAGTCCGTTAATAATTAACAACAAATTATGTTCCCCGGTAATTGATTGAAACCAAGTTCTCTCTCCGGAGGTTTTCGACCACAAAAAGGGAGGGAAGTCATCTTCAAAATCAGTAACAAGCTGGGATGGTGAATATACGATTATATTTGTTTCCTTTTGATTGTTTGCGTTGTTTTCGTCGGCAGGTACTTCTGCACTGATTATGTATTGACCGCTTTCATCAGGCGTCCATTCAACAGACACTGTTTCCTGGTCACCATTTTCGAGCATCCCGGTTGTAGCTGTGCCAATGGTAACCCCATTTGCTTTAAATGTAACGTTTTTGCTTTGGGTGGTTGTGCCGTTATTGCGTATAAGTGCCGACACGGTCATTTGCACATCTACCGGATTGATAAAATCTTCTGTACTGACATTCTGAACGGAAAAATCATCTTCGAGCAGTTCAAATACACTCACCTCATCTACCCACCAGTCGTGTGCATCAAGACCTTGATATACGAACGCAATATAAACCTCATTGCCTGCATAGGCAGAAAGGTCAATTTGTTTTTCTACCCAGCTAGTTGTTGCATCGCTTGCTTCGTATAGTTCCACAAAATCAGTATGGCCAGCTTCATTGCTCCCGGTAGATATCCAAACACCTGAATAAACGTACCAGGACATAAACCCCCCTAGATGGAAAAAACTCAACTGATAAGATGTTTCTGCGTCTAAATCAATTTTTGGTGAAATAAGCCAAAGATAAGGATTGTTTTGCGTATCATATCCCGCAAAAGCTGATCCATCTCCGGCATAAGTCGTTGTGCTTCTTTCCCATTCTCTCTCTCCTTCGCCAATATTGTCCCTTGTCCAACCGGCGGGCGGAAATT
>PWNO01000004.1 GCA_003557765.1 Bacteroidales bacterium | reverse complement strand
TGTTTAGGGGCTTTAGGGTCCCTGAGCCTGTCGAAGGGAGCCTGTCGAAGGGAGCCGGGGCTTTTGAAGTGCCACGGATGCACGGATAATTTTAAAAGCCACGCGGGCACGAATGTTTTTCTCTCGCAGAGACGCAGAGACGCAGTTTTTAAAATCACGGTGTGATTTTCGTGAAGTTTCAGACACCGGCAGCAGCAACTAAGTTTCCTTATTTTCTCACTTTCTCACTTTCTTACTTTCCTACTTTCTTAATTGCTTATTTGCCTTATATGGTTAAAAACCTTTTGGCGTTTGCCGTTTGGCGTTTTGCCTTTTTACCCTTCTATCAATTGTTTTGCCTGGAACATAAACGCTTCCAGCCGGGTGTCATCTCCCGATTGTTGTGTACCGTCGTAAACCATCTTCAAAACAGGGACTTTAGGATATTTCCTTGCAAATCGCACCAGCAGGGTATTTGCAATGGTACCCGGCATGCAATGAAACGGGGTAAGATTTACCACGCCATTGAATCCATGGCGGGCGTACTCTTCAGCCCGGGCCAGGCTCAGGGTTGCTTCACCACGCAGGTTTTCAGTCAGATATTCATCAGAAAGTTTCATCAATTCGCCCGTGGGCATTTCATAGAGGAAGTTTTCAACCACGTTTCGCAATGGGAGGGTTTCTTTTACTGTGTAGTATTTTTGTACAAATGACTGTACCAGTTCCTTCGCATATCCTGCATATTCGCCCTTTCGCAAATGATCGGTACGGCGCTCCCAATCGGTATAAAGTATCCATTCGTGGAAGGTGGGTGCCACTACTTCACCACCCAGCTCTTCGATGCGGCGGATGATGAAATTGTTGCTGAATTCATTGGAACGGACATAAATCTCGCCAATAATCCCGATCAAAGGCCTCCTTTGGGTTTTAACAGTTTGAACTTTGCTGAAAAGTTTTTTTGCATAATTCATGCTATCACCCACTTTACCTTTATTCTCCACTATATGTTCCAGATACCCTATACATTCCTGGTATATGCGATCCGACTCACCTGGCATGATTTCGTAGGGACGGGTCTGGAACAACATCTTTTTAATATTGTCGGTGGCCACAAAAACCTGCCAGATCAGTTTACGAAACCCGGTATCCAGTTTATTAAGATCTGAATCAAAGCTGGTGGCCTGGTCTATGGTGATCATCTGGGCTTCACCAATACCTGCTTCATCAAGGATCAACTGATGCGAATGGCAATATTGCCCGAACCGGCAGGGGCCATTGGTGGTAGGCATAAAAAAAGCTGCTTTTGATGCTACAAAGTCTTCCTGTTGCGCCTGTTTAAGAATATCGCCTGTAGTGATCATAAAAGGATAGCACTCCTTGCCGGTAATATGGCGCCGGGCGAATTCAAGACTTTTTTCATCAGACAAAGGCATTGCTTCCGATTCAATTCCATAGTACCTTACGGCTGCAGCAATGCCACGTCCATGGTCATCAATATGGGGAATGTAAATTTTTCTGAAACCGGAAATTTCTTTTTTCGCTGCAACTCCATTGCCGTTCAGGGTCAGGGTTATACCCGCAGCAGGCGATGATTCCAGGCTATCGAGGAATGCTTCCAGTCGGGTGATCACCCCGGCATCGGCGCTGTGTTCGTCGAGTTCGAGCATAAGCATGGGTTTGCCTTTCATCACTTTTTCGAAATATTTAATGATGAAAGAATCGGGCCCGCAGGCAAAATTGGTGATGTAGAGGCCAAAAAGCTGCGGATTCGTGGCAATTACATGTGCTGCTGAAAGAATTCTCTGACCATACCGCCAGTACATGTTTTTAAGGTGTTCGCTGGTGGTATTTGTGGTGGGAAGAAAATCCACGGGAATGGCCAGTACCCCCATGTCTTTTAATTTTTGGGGGATACGCAGATTCATACCTGGGTCGCAGCCATTATAAGGACGACTTACAATGACCATACTGGGTTTGTCTGCCGGCAATGATGCCAGCACTTGCTCCCCCCTTTTCAACATCGATGCCCTGAATCGATGCAGGGATTCAAAAGACATTTCAATGACCTTTTTCACTTTTGCACCAGCAAATCCCAGCTCACTTACAAACTTCTGTAATTCATTTTTTACATCATCACTTTCGAAATGAAATACCGGTCGCAACACTTTGGACCTGTAGCCGGAAAAATCGAGGGCAGCATCGCTCATATATGGGAATCCCTGCACGAGCGGGCAAACGGATGAACCGCATGAGTCTTTATGGATGGGCTCAGCATTGACCACACAAGGCAAAAACAGGTAATCCGGTTCCTTTTTCAACAATTCGAGGGTATGACCCATTGCCACCTTTACCGGGAAACAAACTTCTTCCACCACTGCTTCGCATCCCTGGTTGATGATCCTTTTGCTGGTAACAGGTGAAGTGATTACTTTAAAACCCAGTTCAGAGAAAAACGTTTTCCAGAATGGAAACATCTCATAAAAAAGCAATGAGCGTGGTATGGCTACTACAGGGGCATGGGTTTTGGGTTCAGCAGATGCAGTATAGGTTGTCATCAGCATCCTTTCCCTTTCATTAAAAAGATCAGGCAGATTTTTCCCCAGGTTGTCACGTTTCTCCTCATCAAATTTCCCGCAACGGCTCCCGTAATTCAGGGGTGATTCACCCTCCACCGACACTGTGCGTATTTCGCAGGAGTTGGAACAGTCATCACACACAAACGAACCCACCTCAAGTTTGCTTTTTGCCAGGTCGAATCCCCTGAAACGTGAACCTGCCTCCGGTTCATTTTCAAAAGCAATCAGGGCGCATCCAAGAGCACCCAGGACATCATGATGCGGAGGCACTATGATCGTTTTCCCGCACTCTTTTTCAAATGCCGCTTTCACGGCCCTGTTGTAGGCGGTACCCCCCTGGAAAAGGATTACATCGCCCACTTTCCGGTCGCCCACCACAGTAGAAAGATAATTCTTTACAATGGAATAGCTTAGTCCGGCTAAAAGATCTTTTTTGGGAGTACCGGTCTGTTGCAGCTTATTCAAACTCGATTCCATAAATACCGTGCACCTTTCGCCCAGCATGGCCGGTGCATTTGATTCCAGGGCCAGTTTGCTGAACTCCCCCTTGATGCTGATACCAAGCTTTTCGGCCTGTTCTTCAAGGAACGAACCCGTGCCTGCCGCACACACCTTGTTCATGGTAAAATCTACTACTGCTCCATCTTTCAGTGAAATATATTTGGAGTCCTGACCCCCGATCTCAAAGATGGTGTCTACATCCGGCCTTACATTCACTGCGCCCCGTGCGTGAGCCGTGATCTCATTCTTTACCACATCGGCTCCGATAAAATCTCCCACCAGGAAACGGCCCGAACCAGTAGTGGTTGCACCTTTTACCATAACACGGTCACCCATCTCTTCCCCTATCTCAGCCATGCCTCTTTTAACAGCTTCCAGCGGGTTGCCGGCAGTCATCAGGTACTTTCGGGCCACAACACGTTTTTTTCTGTCAATCAAAACCAGGTTGGTACTTATGGAGCCTATATCCACACCCAGGAAAACATCAGCCGGGAATGGACCTTCAAGCGGAAACGGATCTGTTATGTATGCATATCCCGTATCTGTGAGTGGTTCATGGCTTTTTTGCTTTTTACCGCCCGATGCACTGTAATTCATGATGGGTTCCAAACCCGGAAAGGGTTTTATCTGCCCCGATTCGAGCATGGAAATTACTGCACCTATTGCGCCCATTGTTCTGTAATGTCCGGGGATAAACAATTCACCTTCTTCCAGACCCAATACCTGTTCAAAGGCTTTTACCATCCCGTTATTTGCGGCTACTCCCCCCTGAAAGGAAACGGGTTTCTCAAGGGTAATCCCTTTTGCCACATTGCTCCTGAAATTCCGGGCCATGGCAAGACATAACCCCATCAGGATGTCGGGTACCGGGGTGGCCGATTGTTGCAGGTGTATCATATCGCTCTTTGCAAATACACTGCAACGGCCTGCGATGCGGGGTGGATGTTCCGATGTGACAGCCAGTTTTCCAAACTCATCTTCGATAGATACACCAAGCCTTTGTGCCTGCTGGTCAAGGAAGGAGCCCGTTCCTGCTGCACAAACCGTATTCATGGAAAAATCACGAAGCCTTCTGCCACCATTTGCAGGGTCTTCTTCAATTTTTATCAGCTTGGCATCCTCACCCCCAATCTCGATCACACTGCGAACTTCGGGATGAAGGGTGGTTATAGCTTTACTCTGGGCAATTACCTCATTGATAAAATACGCCCCAAAGATTTTAGCCACCAGGTTGCCACCATTACCTGTAACTGCAATACCGGCAATATTTTGCTGCGGCTCTTTCTCCAGGAGATCTTGCAGGACTTTAATGGTGTATTCAATGGTTTGGCCATGGTGGCGAAGATATGTCTCTTTGAGAATCTGACGGGAAGGGTCCATTAAAACGGCTTTAACACTAATGGAGCCGATGTCGATGCCAATGTAATTCATGGTTATTGTGGTATTGGGTAACAAAACTTACCGGATTCAGGTCCGGTGATTACAAACACCAAAAATACATATAATTAAATACATGCCTTTGATCGGGATAAGAATGTTGCAGACCGGCAGCAGAGTTTCCTTATTTGCTCACTTTCTTATTTTCCTATTTTCTTAAATACCTTATATGGTTAAAGGCCTCAACCGAAGCGAAGCTGTGGATTATTCTTCCTTATTTCCCTATTCTCTAACTTTCTCATTTCCTTATAAAATCTCGGAGGGTCGCGGAGTCGCAGTAGAAATATCCCGGTGTGTCAGAAGGTAAACCAGCGGAAGTATGCCAATGGTGTTGAAGATTGCCAGGCATATGAACCACACCCGTTGCCTGCGTCCTGCGGCATACCACATGGCAATAAGTGTCATGACCCAGTCGAATAGGGCCAGTATGACAACCAAAACAATGGCCCAGGTGGGAAAAACTCCAAAAATTTCTGAAAGTGTTGTTTCCATGATAATAAAATTTTAATGTAAAAAACTGAATTTATTCCGGGCTGCCCTGTCAAAGCAGCGGTAGTATCCAAATAAATATAAGGATGTTTGAAATGATCTGTGCCACAAACAGCCCGATGCCAAAGCTTAATCCTGCCCTGACACCCTTCAGGTTGGCACTTACACGATAGGCGTTAAACATCAGGCTGATCATCCAAATGACCACCGCGAACTGCAACAAAATCAAAGTTACGGCAACGCTCCATTCCCATGGGCGCATAACCACCGGTTGGGCGCTTTCGAGTTGCTGAATATTGTCAATAATGTCGTCGAGCTTGTTGCGTACGCTGGGGTAGCTCAACGAAGTCAGCGCACGAATGTTTTTCTCTCGCAAATTGCCACGGATGCACGGATGAAATTATGATGATTGGATTTCACGGATGATTTTGAAAGCCACGAAGGCACGAATGTTTTTTCTCTCGCAAAAGCGCAGAGATGCAGTTTA
>PWNO01000053.1 GCA_003557765.1 Bacteroidales bacterium | reverse complement strand
TTAGCCTGGAGCTTCAGTGGATTGAGTGGGCAACCCTGCTCAACAACTACGTCTTCACCGCTGAGTACCAGTTGCTGGTTATCGGCTGGGCACTGGGTGCAGACCCCGATGCCTACAGCATCTTCCACACCGATGCAACCGGCATGCTCAACCTGGGCTTTTACAGCAACGAGGAAATTGACGAACTGTTGATCAAAGGCCGGACCACTGTCGACATCGACGAGCGGAGAGGTTACTATCAGGAGTTCGCAGAGCTTCTTTCCTACGACCTGCCGTACGTATTCCTCTTCACCCGCGACATCACTACCGCTGTTGACAAGAAGGTTCACGATATCACCGTTGGCGCTTTGGGCCTGTGGTGGTTCGACCGCTGGTATATCGCAGAAGACTAAGCTTCACAAAAAGGTTCCCTGCGGGGAACCTTTCAGCCTGTCGACAAAGTCCCTTGTCGACAGGTTTTTTTTGTTCATTTGGCGAAATTAATTAGTATCACTACAATGCTGAGGTGATCTTATTGCTGGTAAAAAAAGACCGTGATGCTGTGAACCAATATGAAATTACCTGCATCGATGATATGGTTCCGCCAGACCATTTTCTCCGGGCAGTGCAGTCAAGCATAGACTTCTCCTTTATCTACGAGGAAGTCAAGGATTTGTATTCTCAAACCCACGGCCGGCCCAGCATAGACCCTGTTGTTCTGGTTAAAATCCTCATGTTGCAGGTTTTCTATGGGATTAGGTCGATGCGTCAAACCATCCAGGATATAGAGGTCAATGTTGCCTATCGCTGGTTTCTGGGTTATGGCTTCTCAGACAAGATTCCCCACTTTTCCACCTTGGGCAAGAACTATGTCCGGCGTTTTCAGGAGAGCCGTGTTTTTGAGAAGATATTCCAACATATCCTTGAAGAGGCAATTGCCTGCGGCTTTGTCCAGGCAGATGCCGTATTCATAGATTCCACCCATGTAAAAGCCAATGCCAACAAGAACAAACACATACGGAAGATGGCCAGGCATCGTGTAAACAAGTATAAGCGAGAGTTGCTCCATGAGATAAACCAGGAACGTGCCGAGGTTGGCAAGAAAGCGTTCGATGATGACGATGATGATTATGAAGATGCAGACAATGAAGCCGTAGAGGATAACAGCATGTCTGATGCAGAGAACAATGACGATAAAGGACGCATGGTCAGGACCAGCACCACCGACCCTGAGAGTGGCCTGTTCTACAAGGGTGAGAAAGAGCGATGCTTTGCCTATGGTGTAACCGTAGCCTGTGACCGCAACAACTTTATACTAGCCTCGCGCACTGTTGCGGGCAATGTTCATGACAGCCAGGTGTTTCCAGAAATATTTACTGATGTTTCCCGCCAGCATCCGGAAGCAAAAGATTATGTCTTGGATGCTGGCTACAAGACCCCGGCAATCTGCAGGGAGATTATTCAGGCGGGCAAAAACCCCATCATGCCCTACAAGCGTCCGATGACCGCTAAAGGTTACTTTAAAAAGTATGAGTATGTTTACGATGAGTATTATGACTGCTATCTATGCCCCAATGACAAAGAGCTTCGCTATAGCACTACCAACAGATCCGGTTACAGGGAGTATAAGAGCGATCCCAAGGTATGTTGCACTTGTCCGTTGAAAATGAAATGTACCCGCAGCAAAAACAACACCAAGGTTGTTACCCGCCATGTCTGGGAAAGCTTTATGGAAACAGCCGAAGATTTGAGACATACTCCCAGATGCAAGGATTTATACAAGAAGCGCGGTGAAACCATTGAAAGGGTTTTTGCTGATGCCAAGGAGAAACATGGCATGCGCTATACCCACTATCGAGGGCGGAGAAAGGTTCAGGACCATCTCACGCTTCTGTTTGCGTGCATGAATCTCAAGAAACTGGCCCTGTGGAAGCAAAGACAGAGCTCAGGGCCTACTGCTGGCCCTCCTTTTGCTGCAGCTGCTTCTTTGGCTGGTTATATTTTGCAATTAACGGGAAAATGGCTTCGTGGGATTACCACCACAAAGCCATTTTTGTCTACAGCCTGAAAGGTTCCCTGCGGGGAACCTTTTTTTTGTGTCTTCGCCAGGAGGGCTATGTATTAATTGCTTTACAGTAGTGTTATAATACAGCGAAATCCCTTGACAGCGTTGCTTGCTATGGCTATCATAAGGCAACTGGGAGTTATTTCTGTTTAAGATGTCATTTGTGTTAAAAAAACTGTTAAGGCAGGATTTGCCCCAAAGGCTCGCGAATAGGCAGTAGAAGGTTTTTAGGTACAGAACTGTAACAGCAGGGGGGTTGGTACCGGACTCATTGTCGCTCATTTTCAGCTTGCCGAAACTTTTCGGTTTGAACAAAGGCAAAGGAGGGTATTGGATTGCGCACATATCTTATTAGAAGATTTTTGCAAATGATTCCGTTGCTCATTGGAATCTCCATCATTTCTTTTTCAGTCATGCATCTTGCACCCGGCGGTCCCCTGGACTTGATGATCAGTCCCGACCTGACCCCCGAAGACATCGCCAGGATGCAGGAAAGGTTTGGCCTCAATGAACCGGTGCACATACAGTATATAAGCTGGTTTGGCCAGGTTCTCCAGGGCAACTTCGGGACTTCCTTCCGAACGGGGCGGCCTGTCATTGACATGATACTGGCCCGGCTGCCACGGACGATACAGTTAAACGTTGCAGTTATGATATTCTCCCTTGTCCTGGCGATACCAATAGGGGTGTTATCTGCCGTCAGGCAGTACTCGGCCATGGACATGGTGGCGACGTTTATCGCCTTCTTCGGTATATCAATGCCCAACTTCTGGCTGGGCATGTTAATGATGTACCTATTCGCTGTGCGATTAGGCTGGCTACCCACCAGCGGGGCATCCACCTACCGATGGACGATAGAGACGGTGGGATTGTTCTGGGTGCTCATCGACCGGGCAAAGTACATGATTATGCCTGTTTTTGTGCTGGGCACCAGTCAGATGGCATTTTTGACTCGTTACATGCGTTCCAGCATGCTTCAGGTCATCAGGGAGGACTACGTCCGGACGGCACGGGCCAAGGGCCTGGCTGAGCGGGTTGTTGTTTACAAACACGCCATGCGCAACGCCCTGATTCCCATTGTCACCATCATGGCTTTGATGATACCTGGTTTGCTGGGTGGTTCGGTTATTATTGAAACGATATTCTCCTGGCCCGGTGTGGGGTTGCTGTCCTTTAATGCTATTTTGCAGAGGGACTATCCCATTGTGCTGGCCTTTAACACAATCGGCGCGGTGTTGACACTGGTCTTCATGGTTGTGGCTGATATTCTCTACGTAATTGTCGACCCGCGGATCCGGTTCGATTGAGAGGAAAGGAGGTAAACAGATGAGCAAAGACAAAAATAAAGATGTCAAGCAAGATCCCAAGGTTAATGAAGAAAAGTTTGACTTAAAACAAGCCGAAGAGGTTTTAAAGAAGGCCACGCTTGAGGCCAAAGACAGCTCCATGTTTCGAACCTTTCTGCGCCGGTTCCGCCGCAGCAAGACTGCAATAGGAGGGGCGACTGCACTGCTGATAATGTTTGCTTCGGCAATCTTTGCGCCCTACCTTACACCCTATGAATATCAGCGTACTAACACCATCAACCGTTTGATGCCCCCAACCCGGGAGCATATTCCCCATACCTTTGAGAGCAACAGGTTCCTGGAAATTACCTTTGAAGAAGCTCCTGAGGGCGTTGAGAGCGACATAGTGACCTTTGATGGCGTTGAAGTTACTGTTTACAAAGGAGACACTCCGGAAGCCCTGGCGGCAAGAATCTCCGAAGCCGTTCCCACTGTAAACGCCTATGAAGAGCGTAACAGGTTGGTGATTGAAAAGGTTGACGGCACAGCGCTTGTAGATGTTACTGATGGGGAGTACGGCCCATTGCAGGAGATAAACCTTGTCTCTGCAACTGGCCGGCCTCGAAATCTGATTGCTCGGCCCAGTACCGGCCACATCCTTGGCACCGACAACTTTGGCAGGGATGTGTGGACACGGGTGCTGTATGGCGGCAGGATTTCACTGTCTGTCGGCTTTGTGGCTGTGGGCATTTATATCACCATCGGTGTGCTGATCGGTTCAATCTCCGGATTTTACGGTGGCATTGTGGACGACATCCTCATGCGTTTCACCGAGGTTATAATGGTGTTCCCCACTTTCTTCCTGTTGTTGACCGTTATTGCGATTTTGGGACGAAGTATTTTCAACATCATGGTGGTCATCGGGATAACGGGATGGACGGGAATCGCCCGGCTTGTCCGGGCAGAGTTCCTCAGCTTGCGGGAACGTGACTTTACCGAGGCAGCCCGGGCCATGGGCGCCAATGATAGCAGGATTATCTTCAAGCACATCCTGCCCAACGCCATGGCTCCCATCATCGTTGCTGCTACCATCGGTATCGGTACCGCCATCCTGGCAGAATCGGGCCTGAGCTTCCTGGGCTTTGGACCGCCTGCTCCCACTCCCAGTTGGGGCAACGTTCTTAACGATGGACGTAACTTCCTGCGGGCAGCTCCCTGGATTACCACCTATCCTGGAATCTTTATCTTTGTCACCATTCTGGGATACAACTTCATGGGTGACGGCCTCAGGGATGCTCTTGATCCCCGGCTGAAACAATAGGAAGAGAGGTGAAAATATGGCTAACCTTCTTACTGTAAAAGACCTTAAGACCTATTTCTATACAGAAGATGGAGTAGTTCCTGCCGTTGACGGTGTGGACTTTGAAGTCGCAGCCGGTGAGACGCTGGGCATAGTGGGCGAATCTGGTTGCGGGAAAAGTGTTACCTCTCTTTCGGTGATGCGTCTGATTCCCAACCCGCCGGGCAGAATAGTCAGCGGCGACATGCATTTTGACGGCAAGGACTTGCTTAAGCTCAATGACCGGCAAATGCGGCAAATTCGCGGCAATGACATTTCCATGATTTTTCAGGAGCCCATGACATCATTGAACCCCGTGTTCACCATCGGGGACCAGATTGGTGAAGCGCTGAAGCTCCATCAAAACTTAAATGACAAGCAGGCCAAGGAAAAGGCCGTGGAAATGCTCAGACTGGTTAACATCCCCTTGCCGGAAAGAAGAATAAAGGAATACCCCCATCAGCTCAGCGGCGGTATGCGCCAGCGGGTCATGATTGCCATGGCGCTGTCCTGCAACCCCAAGTTGCTGTTCGCTGATGAGCCCACCACAGCCCTGGACGTTACAATCCAGGCCCAGATTCTTGACCTGATGAAAAAGATTAAAGAAGATCTGGATACAGCTATTGTGCTCATCACCCACGACCTGGGCGTTATTGCCGAGATGGTGGACAGAGTTGTTGTCATGTATGCCGGGAAGATTGTTGAAGAGGCCTCGGTGTTTGATCTCTTCAAAGATCCCAAGCATCCTTACACTGAAGGTTTGTTGAACTCCATTCCTCGCCTGGATGCACCGAAGAAGCGCCTTGAGCCCATCGAGGGT
>PWNO01000121.1 GCA_003557765.1 Bacteroidales bacterium | reverse complement strand
TGCTGACGCTCACCGGGTTGGGATGCTTGCATATGCTGGCGCAGATGGTGTGGATTCTTGGTATTAGTAAGAAGTAAGAAGTAGGTAGTAGGTAGTAGGCAGGAAGAAATTGGGGGGGGGAAGGTAAGTGCGAGGTGGAAACGTGAGAATTGGAAAGAAAAAGTAGGAAGTAGGCAGTAGGTAGTAGGCAGGAAGAAATTGGGGGGAAGGTAAGTGCGAGGTGGAAACGTGAGAATTAGGTTTGTCATTTTTTCCCTTTGAACGTAAATACATGAATAAACGAAGCGTATATTTTGCGGGCAACGACACCTTCAAGCAGCACGTAATCCCTTTCTTCGGGGAAGCCGGGCTGGAGGAGTGCGCGGACAGGCGCCGCGCCGACATCGTCTATGTGACCTACGGCGGCCATTACGGTCCGCTGAAACACCTCCGCTCCTGGATCGGCAGACAGACCATCGTGTTTCACTGGATCGGCTCGGATGTGCTGCGCTGGCAGGAAGGCATCCGCTCGAAAAACCCGTTTAAAAGGCTTTATTACCATTTCTGGAGATGGCTGTACCGCCGCAAGCACGGAAGCGGCAAGCTGATCAGCCTCACAGTGACAAAAGCGTTGAAGGACAAGCTGCAGGACATCCGCATCCCGGCCAGGGTCTTTCCCATCACCAGCATCCACCGGGAGACCATCGCGATGGCCGATGCGCTGGCGCCTACGGAGCGCCCCAACGACGTGGTGGGCTACATCCCCCTCGACAGTTTTGCCTTTTACGGTGGGCACCTTTTCACGGCCCTGGCACGGGAGCTTCCGCACCGGCGCTTCGTGATGGTGGTCCCTGACAGGAAGGTGGTCTCAGGCGAAGACCAGGTGATGGCCGACGGGATGGCGACAGACATCCCCGAAAATGTACAGGTGATGGCCGAACTCTCCTTTGAGGCGATGCAAAGCGAGCTGGCCTCGGCACGGCTGATGCTGCGCCCCACAAAACACGATGGCCTGGCCCTGTTGGTGCTGGAGGCCCTGCTTGCCCGGACACATGTGATCTGGTCGCAGCCCTTCCCGCACTGCACACATGTGGAGGCGGATCGCACCAGCGCCGGGGAGCTGGCCGCCACAGTGGAATCGCTGCTGGAAGCCTGGACAGAAAACCACGCGGGGAGGGATTACGTGGTGAGCACGTATAGCGGAATTTGTTTGCAGCGGGAGTTTAATTCACTTTTTAAAGGGTGAGGGTGAGGGTGAGATTAAGGCTGAGGTGAAGGCCAAGGTGGAAGTGGAGGTTGGGATGGAGTTTAAGATTTTGGTGGTTATGCCGGCACATGATCTTTGCGATACCAATAAGTCCTTTCTTAAGAAACCCGCACATAAAACTTGCTGCACCAGGAACTGTTCCATACCACACCAGCAAGTTTTCGTTAACACGTCAGTAACTTTTTGCCACGCCAGCAATTTTTTCTTACCACACCAACAAGCTTTCGTTAACACGCCAGTAACTTTTTGCCACGCCAGCAACTTTTTCTTACCACACCAGCAAGCTTTCGTTAACACGCCAGTAACTTTTTACCACGCCAGCAATTTCTCCTTGTCACGCCGGCAGCTTTTCCTTACGGTGTCCACAACTTCTACAAATGGCACCAGCATTTCTTATTATGGCACCAGCACCTTTACTGCTCCGCTTGTTTCCTGGCAGTGGAAGCGGGCGACATAGATGCCGTGTGGCAGTTGGTGTGAGATGTGGTGCGTTCCGGCTTTCCGGAGGGCTTTATGGATGAAACGCATGCCCCGGATGTTGAAGACGCTGATGGAGCAAGTGTTGCAATAGGTTTGGACATATAGTGTGTGGCGCGAGGCGTGTATGTGCGGCCGAAGATGCTGGTCTTCTTCCGCACTTGGATCGGGCGGGGTGCCGTCGGTAAAGTGCAGGATGAAGCGATCGGGAGGGTCCTGGTTGGCTGCGGTGAAGAGGTAGGGTTTTTCGTTGCAGAGCGGGTGCATCTGGTTATTCAGGAGGTCTTCCAGGAAGAGGGTTCGGGGAGTGCTGTTGTGCAGCAGTTCGAACAGAAATTGCTGGCCTTCGTTTTTGATGAACCCGAATGGCACCTGGAGGTTATGGTATGCTTCAGGAAGGTTGTTGAGGGCCAGCCTGGGCGACTCGTCGTTGTCTGGGTGGTGTGCCGGTGGCTTGGACCACAGCTGTGGTGCATGTCCGGCGATAAACGGGGTGTCGTATTTGGGATCAAAGTGTTCGGTGGCCTCTTCGCGGAAGAGGATGATGCTGGCCTGTGCCGTGTGGCCCTGGATGTCACGGGCACGGAGGTGGACGTGCGGCGGGGTGTTGCTGTTCAGGCTTTCAGGGAGGCTTGTCTTTTCGTGGTGAGGATATGCGGCCCATGAGCTGCCGGCTTCGGGGGTAGCCTGGTGCACCCTGGCCTCTGCGGGGATCACCAGCGATCCGTTGCCCGTGGTGTTTACCATGAAGGCTGTCATGGCGGGGATGATATGGATCACGGGGGCATAGCTTGACCATTGGGCGTCCCATATCTGGGGGCCGCCCTGGATGTGTTGCCTTTGCCAGTCGCCGAGGCTCCAGTCGAGGGCACTCGCAAAAGGGTTTCCCAGGAGGTGCCATCCGGCGTATGTGCCTTCGGGCGAATGCGTAAGTCCGTTGATGGCAACATCCTGCGCCTGGGTGTTTCCCTGGAAGCGGTGTGCCCGGTCTCCGTACGATTTATCGGGCTGAGCGTAGGCCAGCAGGTAGCCTTTCCCGTTTTGGAAGGTTTGTTCAAAGGCGTCGTTCCAGGTTCCACCAGCCTGCTTGCTGTTGATCCACCACCCGGTGATCATTTCACCATTTGAGGAGGCAATATGGCTTTCGTCCCATTTATAGAAGTCCACCCATGGCGGGATGATGCCTTCAGGCACAAATTCCGGCCGGATGGGCATATCGGTGACAGGTGATGCGATCATGTGCCACTGGTTTACCGGATGCCCTCCTTCGTGCCGGCCGATAAAACGTTCAGCGGTAAGCGCTACCTGATCCTCCGCATGTATGAACGACCCCGGAATGTCGTGGGGCGATTCACTTTTCAGCAAGATCGCTCCATCTCCAGCCGGATGCGCATTAACCAACCGATCCACCGTCAATGACGCATAAGGAGAGACGATTAGAGCTGGGTTATTCACGTCTTTAAGAGAAAGCTTCAACCAATTTAGCCCTTCTTTCTTTTTTGAGTCCCCAAATTCCCACTTAGCTGTAATTATCATGTCTTCAGCAGGCATCACATAAGGACCTGCTTCATGGAATTCACTTATGATTGTCCCATATTGATCTTTCCATCTGACAAATTCACCACATGTACTATTATATGCCCCAAAAAACACAACGGATTCAGATGATAAATGCGCTGGGTTTTCCAGTGTTTCAAAGTTTTCATCAAATAATAATAATGAGGTGTTTTGACAATTTGAGGTTAACATAAGCATATGCTTTCCTGATTCAGGAATGTTAATTGTCAAAGATCCGCCTGTATTATCAGCGGGAGTAATGGACACTGTTTCGCCCGCGCCAATAATTGCCTGACCACTTATTAAAATGTCAGCATGCATATCAGGCAGTTTGTTTGCAAAAAGTATATGAGTGTCTGGATGATTATTCCAGTGAACAAAATGATCGCCTTGACTTGCATGCCAATAACCATTGCCTGTAAAAACAAAGTTGCTCAAAGGATAATCGCATATTTCACTGCCCAAAATCTTGTTATTCATTATCTCGCCAAAACTTGTTTTTAGGCCTGCTTCATTTACACTTGCTTTTTGGATCTTGGAGGCATATTGATCCAAGTTTAGCATTGGCTTTTTGTTAACAAATGCTCCTCTCTTATTTTCATATAAAACGATTGCCCGAAGTTTGGCAAGTCTTACTTTCTCATCTGTTGCAATTTTTTGTAATTCGGTGCCAAAGCCTGGCTTGTTTGATATTAATATTAATCTTTCACCGTCATTTGAAATGGTGAAGTTCTCAGATGCCGGAGGGGTTAATAAATCACTTGACTCGGAAATAACTTTTAGAAAAGGGGCATCAAAGAAAGCATCTTTAGGTAATATTTTTGCGTTAAACAATATTTCAACCTGATAATCATTCAAATAAAAACTTTGTCCGATGTTTTGAAGGAAAACATCAAACTCTATTTCGTTTTCTGACTTCTGTTTTAAATTATCAAGAAACAAATAATGAGATTCATCTGCTGATGCTTTTAATAGGCATAGTAGAATAATTACTGTAACAACTGACCCTTTTGCGTATAAATAGCTTTTGGTTTTCTTTAGATAGCAATAATCTTCCATGATATTTCAAGTATTAATTTTGCTGATACTGAGACACTTTAAAACCAGAAATGATTATGGTTTGGAGCACTAATTCATTCAAAGCGATGCATTTTATTTTTTTGTAAATGGGTTCGCGAAAGCTCGCAGAACAAGCGCATTAGAAACCATTAATTTGTCCGGCTCTAATAATGACTTATTAATTGTCAAAAGCCTCTTAATGGTATTTTTCCTTTATTCGGGTGACTAGGTAATTCTGCTCTTATCCCAGCCAATATATTACGTTTTAAAATTGATCTATCACTAATGCTAACCACTCCGTCTCCATTAAGGTCCTCTTTTACATATCCCCTTATGCCATTCCCCATTGATAACCTGAGTATATCGCGATCAAGGAAATTTATGATGCCATCGTTATTAATATCACCTGCATATATTGCCCAACCGTGAATTGTTTCTTTGTTACGAAATATTTCTCCAAGGTATGCTTGATTGTCTCCTAATGCATTATTCTCATGGGCATTGCCGTGAATAAAAGAACAATGATAACTGTCTTTATCATCTATCGTAATCGGATTATGATATACAGTTTCAAGATGATTCCGGTGTGTAATGGAAAGCCAATAATTACCTAAAATAGGTTCTCCGTTTATTTTATTTGGTAAAATGACCCATGCGTTTCCATCGTTTGTGAGAGGGGTTTTTTCTTGAAAAACCAACTTTTCTCCCCAATTATATGTCTCATAATTAACAACTTTATGTAAACTAACTGTGATTTCATCTGTAATTCCTTCATCGTAAACAGGTTTCGGGACACCTTCTTCAAAATCATGAGCAGAACGCATGCCTGAAGAATCATAATCAAAAAAGCCTTCTAAAAACAGTTCAATGTGAATTGTTTTTGGACTTTTTTTAAAGTAACCATGTAAAAATGAGCTGTTACCAAAACAAAGTAATAATGTTAACGCAATTAAAAGCCTGATTTTAGTTCTGTTTCTGTGTTTACATCTCATTATTTTCATCTTTGGCATGATTTAGTTAATGTTTTGTTTGTATGTCAATTGTCGCATACAAATATATCATGTTTTTTTAATTACAAAGCGTTTTTATATTATTTTTTGTCTTTTATTAATTATTGTTATCGGCACAGCCGTTATATATGTATATGTGTGCGCCTGTTTTTGAGACTGTAATACACCTGAGATTTTCTTTTAGGTGCTGTGCGATGCAGTGTGTTTTTCGTTCTTGCAAGGGCTTAGTGCGGCGGGTGTTTTCCT
>PWNO01000165.1 GCA_003557765.1 Bacteroidales bacterium | reverse complement strand
CTAAAAATCGACATCTGGCTCTAGGGGGGCATTGGACTCGTTAACTCGCTCACTTGCGACCTCCGCCATCCTCGACAAAATGGTTTCGACGCCATCAATATCCCCTGGCCGATCCAACAGCCATTCTTGAATTATAGGAAACCCACCCTCGGCATAGCCCTCAATAATGCTCCAACATTCCGCCTCACGATTGTCTCTCAGCACATCACCGCTCTTGGCTGCGTCGAGGGCTAGAAGAAACGGCATCCCATCCAATTTCGCGTTTGCGAAGGCTTGCTCAGAGACTTCTGCACCCCTATTTTTCGGCTCTAACGCTTTCATCTTTTTAGCGGAGTAGCCGACCATAGCCGCAAACACCATAAGGTTCATGTATGTCGGAAATATTGATTTCTTTGCTAAACTTGTGGGGTTTCGCGCCAACCGTTCGGCTAGTTCTTTGTGCTCATTGGAAATATAAACCAAAGCCATTTATTTCACCTTCTCAATTGTCGTCTGGTCCAAACTCGCACCGTATCGCGATTGATAGTAAGTCTGACCATTAATTTCAATCGGATCAGTCGGCTTATTGCCCTGCTCCCCTGTCCGGCTCGAAATCAGGATATATTCCTTGCCTACTTTTCTCCGAATCGTTTCATCCACCGGTCCTTTCCAATGCGAGGTCGAAAGCAGAAACGCGATTTGATTTACTTTGGTTGGCAAAAATTCCGCTGTTGCCCGCCTATACGTGTCATCAAGCTCACCGAACGGCGCATCGATTACAAATGGAGCCACAGTCCCCTGTACCAAGAACTTCCCCGATGCCTTAGAGCGCGCCTCTGCCTGCTCGATGAGCGCCGAGACAAAAGCAAGATTCAAAAGAAGCCTTTCACCTTTGCTCTTGGCAACCACCTGTCCGTCAGTCCTGGCCAGGTGGAAGTCAAAAGACTCAGTAACTCTCACCTGATAATCTTTTCTGGAAAATCCCTCTAGAAATTCGTTAACCATGCGCGCTATCTGATTCCTCGCAGAACTCTCGAACTCATCCAAGCGATCCTCACATCGCTTGATCATCTCTTCTATGCCGGATTGGATCGCACTTACTCGTTGCACGGCCTTGCTGTTCGCACCGCCCACAGCCAGATCTCGACTTGCCGTCGCAAAAATCTCCTCACAGCGCCCTATTTCCACCTTCAACGCGCCTTGGGCCCGCAAGAGGTCCTTCTCCTGATTCTTAAGCCGCTCGCGGGCAACAGTAAGCTTTTTTATGGATTCCTCATCAATACCGATGAGCTCACTCTCCAAATCCTTAAGCGTCCGTTCTTCCTCCCCAATTGCCTTATCAAGCGAGCCTTTTTCCTTTTCTAGCCTCCGCAATTCCTCGAGAAACTCCTCCAGTCGCCCTTTCACATTAGAAGCAACCGATCGAGCTTTCATGACTTTTTGATTGATCAGGGCTGTATTCGCAGACTCCAGAAGCTTCTTAACATTCTCACGCCCTACTGAACCCTCTGGAATCGCAGTGCCACAAATGCAGCTTCCCGCTTCGAGAAGATCGTTGACGAAACTATCTTGATAGGGTGAGGGTATTTTTCCTTTCAGCGTCGATTCGTCGATAAAATCTAAGCCCTGATCTACAAGCTTAGATCCAAAAACAACCCACCCATATTTCGGAATCAGGGCTTGCCGTTCTCGGGCCACCGATTCCAAGCGAATCCTGTAACCGGCTAACCGTTTTCCCGACGCTCCTATTTCCCGCTTCAGCCGTTCCGCATCCAAATGCCCGCTGTTTCCTAATGTTTCTTCAATGCGTTGTATGTCGTCAGACCTATCTTTCGCCTCTGCAATCATTACCTGCAACTTCTTTCTAAACCTCTCCAGCTTTTCTTCCGAATTAGCCTTCCTTTCAGCCGCTTCTTTAAGTCCGCTTTCCTTGGAACTAAGGTTGGCAAGATTCCGTGTGTATTCCGTGCGCACTTTCTTAAGGTCGTCTATCGCGGCCTCGGCAAACGTAAATCCGAGTATATTTCGGACCGCCTCTCGAAACTTAGCGCTAGACTTGCTATCGGAGATCGACGCCACGCCCTCCCCATGGAAAAAGAAATAAGGCGCCATGTCTTGCGGCAACACACTGTTGATAAAACCCTTAGGACCGGGCATTTCACGAAAATTTCCTTCGTCTATTTGATACACCTTGAGGGGAGAAGTCCCACCCTGAATATGGTGTCTTTGCGCTAGATATTCATTTCCCTCATAGACAAACGTCACTTCGACACGGCAGGTTGACCTATTTTCTTTCATCGCCTCATAGTTGACGAGCT
This sequence comes from Bacteroidales bacterium, assembly GCA_003557765.1. The sequence goes on along the minus strand of PWNO01000165.1, from coordinate 3,302 downwards.
CTTTTGGACGTTCGAAATCAGGCGTAAGCTTTTCAAATAAACACCATAAAATCGCGTTCAAAAGTGTTGTCTTTCCCACCCCATTTTCACCGTGGATGAGCGTGATGTTTTTTTCTGGGTCCATAGAAAACCCCAGCTCATTTTCCCCATAAAACTGACGAAAATTGACCATTTTTATTAGTTTAATCCGCATCTACTTTTCCATCGCTTTTAGAAGCTCGTCATCCAACAATTTCCTTATTTCCTCTAAGCGCTTCCTTGTGCTAGTAGATTCTACTTGGTAAAGATGTTTCTTTTCGATTGAGATTATTTTGCCAATCAAAACATCCATGGCATCACGTTCGGCGGTGATAACCTCAGGATTATTTTTCATCTCCCGGAGCAGTTTTGTAATATCTTCAAAATCCGCTGACCCGCGTTTATCGTTTTCGTGATTCATCCCAACACCATCTCCATCGCTGCGACGTCCGCATGAATTTCCTCAATATCAATGTCGTATGAATCACACATCTCTGTTACTAAGCCCATAACATCGCCCCCGTTCCGGGAATACCGTGCGAACTCCACCATTCTGATTAGCTCTTGCCGCACCATCGATTTGAGTGCGGTTGAACGATACCTTGGATGAGGAAGCATTAAGAAATCGTATATGTTCGCCTTCTTCTTTCCGGTCGCGGTACGCAAGATGCGCCCACGACGCTGTATGAACTGGCGTTCGTTGCGCGAACTGGCCAATAAATAGGCCGTCTCACACTCTGGCATGTCAAAACCCTCATCCAAAACCCGAATAGCAACCACCGCGTCGATGTAGCCGTATCTGAAATTTTCGAGGATTCTGAACCTTTCCGCTGCGGTTTCTTCCGCCGTAAAACGGCTACTTTTCCAGTTGTTCGCGTTAAGAATATGTGCCACTCGTTCTACATCTCGTAGAGACTGATCATCGCCATCATGTTCTGTCGAGCCATCGCCGCAATAAAACAAACAATGCGTTTTCTTTGCGGCCCTCCCTAACGTTTTTGACAGCAAGATGAATTTATTACTGGCCGATCCCAGAAGGCGAATTCGTGCCACTAATAATGAACGCATGTAATCGGCATTCACAGCCAATCCCTGTTCTTTCCGAAAAAACAGGGGGGCGAGCTCATCACTCAAACGCTGGTATTCCCCGGATTCATCCTCAGTTAAGTAAACGGGATAGACCTCATAGTCGTAGGGCACTAGGACTTTGTCGCGAAGCGCGTCCGCGATCGAATAAATCGCTACAACACCAGAGTAATATTGCTTAAGCGCTTCACGCGCGTCCACATCAGAGGCCCGCCAAGGGGTCGCGGAAAGCCCGAGCCTATATCTAGCCGTTGGTAGTCTTTCCAATATGCTTGGACTTGCATGGTGATGACACTCATCGCCCGCGAACATCAGGTCGTTCTTATCGACGCGCTTGATTATGGACTGAAACTCTGCACTTCTTAAGGTTGCATTAACGACCACCACCGCCAGGAACTTTGGCTCTTCCTGTAACTTTAGCGACGACACAGCTTGGTCCAGACCGGATTGCCAGTATTGTTTCGCGCGATAACATCGATGCGGTTCAATAGAAAAATGCCGCATCACCTCACACCATTGATCCGCGAGCACTTGATAGGGAACAGAGACGACGAGAACAAAATTACGGCCATGGTCACGATGATAAGTTGCCAGCGATGTGGCACCATGGAGTGCAGTTATTGTCTTTCCGGAGCCCGTAGCTAGCGCCATAATCCCGCTGTATCCACTAGCTTTCCATTCCTGCAAGGCACGGAGCTGATGAAAATGCGGTTCATACAAATTAGACCCCATTCGACTTGGTAGCCGTGGAAAGCCGTCGTCAGGGGGGACAACAATATAGGCGGCTAGCTTTGGCTCCTCAACCTTGGGCGAATAGGCTTTCTTGTAGTGAGCTCGCAAGAGGTCATATGAGCGTGACGGAATATCGATGGTGGTTACACGGGTTGCATATCCCTTCCAGATCAGCTCAAATCGATCGATGTAAGGATGTGCATAAGATTCAAATATTTCTGGCTTCCAACTGGGATACACCGCGATGGACTCGAAGTTAAAATCGGGCAGGAGGGCGGCGGTCGTCTCGTTAGCCGAACCCTGGAAAACGATGCTGTCACCCTCGACATCGGTAAGAACGCCCATCTTCTCATGAAACATACCCCGGTCTGTGAGCGCAAATCGTATTTCTAATCGATTTGCAGCGATTAGCCAACTCAGTATTTCCAAGCGATTCTGAACTAAAGCACTATCGGCGTGTTGCAAGATCGCCGCCATTTTATCGCTAATCTGAAGTTCAATAGAGCGCAAATCTATGCCCCTGACAACTGCCTCGTACTCTTCCGTGCTGAGGGGCTCACCGATAAGCAAGCGCATAACGCCATTCTTATTCACAAACTGGCTGAGACCCTGGGCCGCATAGGAAAGCATACTGGCGGAGAAATAGCCTACCGCGCGGTCGTAGAATTCACTTTGGCTCAGTGCGGGAATATAAAAATCCTCCAAAAGACTTGAGTCTTCGGACGAGTAGGTAGGCCTTAGATTGAGACCTTTTAGACCCAAAACGCGCTCTCCCCAAAAGCTGCTTATTATCGAGCTATTCAACCCGATAGGATATCCGCAGAAACCTGATCGATCGCCGCGACGTTGCGCTAATTACCTTCCTGATTGGGCCGACGCCACCACGCGGTGGGCATTGTTCTCAGGCATTCTAAAGCTTGGTCGAATTTTAAAGATACTGGCTTCGGTCCATTTGCGTGTACAATAAAGGTGGTCCGCGGGCAGGTTTTTACCCGAATCGATAACTATCCTACACTTGGTCGACACTAATAGACCGCGCCTGTGTGCGCAAGGCCCAAACGCCCCACCCGGATCCCTGACGCATCGCTCGCTTCCTGAATTGGGCCCGGACCACTAGTTGGTGGCGCACGCGAAACAGCGCGCTTTCGGGCTCCTCGCCGAATTCGACCAGAAGCCGTGCGGCAACGATGCCCGTGCGGCCAAGCCCGCCGCGGCAGTGGATGACGATCCCCTCCCCTGGCGCCAGGCGACAACGCAGGTCCTCGGCCGCCCGGTTGCAGGCTTGCTCCAAGCGGTGGTTGGGGACACCGCCATCCACGATCGGCAGGAGCCACCATTGCAGACCGGCGCGGGAGACGCGCCCACCAAAACCTGGCACCCGCAGCAGTTCCAGTTCGTGCGTCTCCATCAGCGTCACGACCGTGCTCGCACCCCAGTCCCACAGGGCTCGCAGGTCGGTGTCGAGG
>PWNO01000029.1 GCA_003557765.1 Bacteroidales bacterium | reverse complement strand
TGCATATTGCGTGTGCGTAGCCCACGCATTGCATGCGCGTATCCACACATTGCATGTGTGGTTATTCGTGTTGAACCCCTGGCGGGGTTCGGTGGGGGTTGGTGCAGAGGTGCGGTGGTGGTTGATGCAGAGATTTGGTGATGGGGGGTGTCGGCGTATTGCGTGCAGATATTTCACTGTTTAGTCTTTTTGTCTTTTCATCCTTTCGTCCTTTTTTGTATTTTCGCACTGGCAAACATGATAACGCATGGCGAGGCAGGAAGACAAGATCATAGGAAGGCGGCTGAAGTCGTCCTACGTTTCCACGGTGGTAAGCATCACCCTGGTGTTGTTTGTGTTGGGGCTACTCGGCCTGGTGATTTTGCACACCAGACAACTTTCAGATCATTTCCGTGAAAGCATCTCCATTTCCCTGTTCCTTGAGGAGGGCGCTTCCGAATCTCAGATTCAAAGACTTCGAAACGATCTGAGCCAGATGGAGGCCGTCAACGAAACCCGTTACGTGTCGAGCGACGAAGCCGCGCAAGAGCTGATGAAAGAACTGGGCGAAGACTTTGTGGATTTTCTGGGCTACAATCCACTCTCCGCATCCATTTCCGTCAGCCTCAAGGCAGCCCACGCCAACCCTGACAGTCTGGCTGTATTTGAAGCAGGGTTGCAGGGTGATGAGATAATCACCGACATCGACTACCAGCAGTCGCTGATCCACCTGGTGCACGATAACGTGCGCCGCATCAGCATTGCCCTGCTGGCTTTCAGCGTATTGTTGCTGATCATTGCCTTTGCTTTAATCAACAACACCATCCGGCTGAGCGTGTTTTCCAAGCGTTTCCTGATCAAAAGCATGCAGCTGGTCGGCGCTACACAAGGCTTTATCCGACGACCCTTCATCATCACTGGGGTCATCCAGGGGGTGATCGGTGCTGTAATCACCATCATCCTGCTTATCGGGGCGATGTACCTCGGTCAACGGCAAATCCCTGAACTCCCATTTTTTCCCGGCATTCAGGAGCTGGCAATGTTGTTCTCCGGTGTGCTGCTGCTCGGCATAATCATTAGTTATATTTCCACTTTTTTTGCCGTGAGAAAATACCTGAGGATAAAAACGGATTTTCTCTATTATTACTAATAAAATGAAACCACCATCCCAAAAAAATCATACAGGGGAATGATTGTCTAATGGAGGTTTGACTTCGCCGAGCTCACAAAGTGCCCGGTTCATCTGACTGAAAAATAAATTGTATAAACACATAAAATACTGAGATGAAGCAGAGAGAAAAACAAGGCAACGTGTTGCTGTTTGACAAAAAAAAGTACACCTGGCTGATTGCCGGGCTTCTGGTCACGGCGATCGGCTTTTTATTGATGATTGGCGGGGGAAGTGATGATCCGGAGGTGTTTGATGATGCCATTTTCAGTTTCCGGCGCCTCACCCTGGCTCCCATCCTTGTGTTGGTGGGCTATGCCATGCAGGTCTATGCCATCATGAAGAAGACCACCAATGTGCCTGAAGACAGCGGCCAGGTGCGTGATGCGACACAGCAGAAACCGCATCATAAAGCCCAGCAACAGCCACAGTATTCTGGCAAGCAGAAACAAGACAGGCCCCAAAAAGGCAAAAAACACAAACACGGTAAACCAAAAAATTAATGAGTTGGATAGAGGCGTTGATTTTGGGTATCCTTCAGGGACTCACGGAGTTTCTACCCGTCAGCAGCAGCGGTCATCTCGAGCTGGCCGGCGCCTGGGGGCTGGAAGACCCACATGACTTTTTCACTTTCAACATCATTGTACACGGGGCCACCTTTATGAGTGTAGTCGTCGTCTTCTGGCGCGACATCGTTTCGCTGGTCATCAACTTCTTCCGCTTCCAGTGGAATCCGGAAATGAAGTTTGCGCTTCTGCTGCTGGCATCGGCGGTGCCCACCGCGATCGTCGGTCTGATGTATGAAGAGCAGATCGAAAGCCTCTTCGATGGCAATGTTCGTTTTGTGGGCTTCATGTTGCTGATCACCGCCACGCTGCTATTCCTCACACGTTTTATTCCCAAGAACAACAAGGATGTCAATTTGAAAAGCGCTTTGGTGATCGGCCTTGCACAGACCTTTGCTGTACTTCCGGGAATCAGCCGAAGTGGCGCCACCATCAGCACAGCCCTCTTTTTCGGCATCGAACGTACCAAGGCTATCCGCTTTTCCTTTCTGATGGTGTTGATCCCCATATTTGGGGCCAACTTCCTGAAGGTGATCCGGATATCGGAAGAGGCAGCAGCCGGGACGATGGATGCCACCCCGATGATCATCGGCGCCATCGCCGCATTCATCGCCGGTGTGGTCGCCTGTCGGTGGATGCTGGAAATCGTACGCCGGGGAAAAATCGAATATTTCTCGATCTACTGCCTGGCCATCGGCCTCACCGCCATCATCGTGGGAAGTGTTGCTTGATTCCATAAAAGTCCATGCCCAAGCCACATGTATAAACACCCAACAGGACTGTAAATCAATCCCGTAAAAGGCAACAACCATATCTTTGTCGCTTAATGGCGAAAGCCCGTGCCACACGATCAAACATCCGGGACACCTTCAGGCCTTAAACACGCACCAATTGCCAATGGCGGAAGCACAGGTAAAAAAATGACAGACCCAAAACAACAGCTTCAGGACGCTCTCCGTGAGGGGCGTGTGCTTTTTGTGGACAAGCCTTTGAAATGGACCTCTTTTGATGCGGTAAACAAGATCAAGTCCCAGCTGCGCTACCGCCTGGGGATGAAAAAGGTCCGCATAGGCCACGCCGGGACCCTTGACCCGTTAGCCACAGGGTTGCTGATCATTTGCACCGGCAGGGCGACCAAGGAGATCACCCGTTACCAGGACCTCGACAAGACCTACACCGGCACCTTTGTCATCGGACAGGTAACGCCTTCGTTCGACCTGGAGACGGAGCCGATGGAGGCAAGGCCTTACACACACATCAAGGAAGCAGAGCTGGTTGATGCGGCTGCGGGTCTCACCGGGGAGCTGTCGCAGGTCCCCCCACTCTATTCTGCCAAGAAGATCGCCGGCGAGCGTGCCTACCACCATGCCCGGCAGGGCCGAAAAACAGCCTTGCTGGCCAGGCAGGTACGCGTCAAGACCTTTGATATCACCGGAGTCAACCTTCCCGAGGTGTTTTTCCGGATCACCTGCAGCAAGGGAACCTACATCCGCGCACTTGCGCGCGACTTTGGCGAGGCCCTGGGGTGCGGCGCATACCTGGGTGCACTCAGGAGAACCCATATCGGCATTTATTCGGTAGAAGACGCCTGGCAGATGGATCAGCTTTCCGAAGCCATCGCCAACGCTGATCTTTAAGTAAAAGCATTGGGCTGTCGGTCTTGAACGCTGGATCTGCATCAAAGGCCATCGCCAACGCTGATCTTTATGCAAAACAATTGGGCAACCGGTCCTGAAAAAAACGGACTTGCACCAGAAGCCATCGACAAAATCGATCATTAAGCAAAAACATTGGGCTGCCGGTCCCGGCAGATGGACCTCCATCAGCGGCCAGTGTCAATGCCAATATTAAAGCAAAAAACACTTGACTTTAGGGTTTGGTTTTATTATCTTTGCAGCCCTTCTGATGGGGGTTCCAACGATGCTTCTCAGGACGACCCGGGATGCGGGAACGCTTTTCTCATCTTAACATATGCCTCTTAACATACGCCATACATGAAGCTATCTCATTTTAAATTTAATTTACCCGTTGACCTGGTTGCAGAGCGACCGCCGAAAAACAGGGACGAGTCACGACTGATGGTGGTGCACAAAAAGACAGAAAAGATTGAACACAAGATGTTCAAGGACATTCTCGATTATTTTGATGACGGAGACGTGATGGTCGTGAACAACACCAAGGTCTTCCCCGCCCGCCTGTATGGCACCAAGGAAAAGACCGGGGCCCGTATCGAGGTCTTCCTGTTGCGGGAGCTGAACCGCGAAGCCCGTTTGTGGGATGTGTTGGTAGACCCCGCCCGAAAGATCCGCATCGGCAACAAGCTATATTTCGGCGAAGATGACAATCTCGTGGCTGAGGTAATTGACAACACCACCTCTCGTGGCCGCACCTTGCGCTTCCTGTTTGATGGCACCTACGATGAGTTTAAAAAGACCATTGAGTCACTTGGTGAGACGCCCCTTCCCAAGCTGATCCAGCGGCCGGTGGAGCAGGAGGACAAAGAGCGTTACCAGACTGTCTTTGCCAAGCGTGAGGGTGCCGTGGCTGCGCCAACTGCCGGGATGCACTTCAGCCGCCACTTGGTGAAGCGCCTCGAGATCAAGGGGGTAGATTTCACTGAAATCACCCTGCACGCAGGTCTGGGCAACTTCCGCAACGTGGATGTAGAAGACCTCAGTAAGCACAAGATGGATAGCGAAGAGTTTTATGTCAGCGAGCATACCGCCAACCGGGTCAATAAGGCCAAAGAGCAAGAAAAGCGGGTTTGTGCAGTAGGCACGACCACGATGCGTGCGATCGAATCCTCCGTGTCGATCAACGGCGAATTGAAGCCTTATGAGGGCTGGACCAACAGGTTCATCTATCCCCCCCACGAGTTTAGCGTGGCCAACGCAATGGTATCCAATTTTCACCTGCCTCAGTCTACCCTTATGATGATGGTGTCTGCCTTTACCGGCTTCGACTTGCTGATGAAAACTTACAAGACGGCCATAAAGGAAAAATATAAGTTCTTCACTTATGGGGATGCCATGCTGATCCTTGATTAGTGTTGTGACCAAAAACAGCTTCGACGACCATGCAAAAACAGCTGCTCATTGCTGCGGGCGGCCAGGGCACACGCCTGTCATCTGATGCATTGCCCAAACAGTTCGCGACGGCAGCCGGTCGTCCGCTATTGCTGCACAGCATGGACGCCTTCATAGCACATGACCCGGAAATCCGCATCGTGATTGTACTTCCGCCCGGGACCAGGGGCCTGTGGCTCGAGATCTGCGGGAAATATGGTGTCGACAGCACACACATCGTTGCTGAAGGTGGTCCCACCAGGTTTCACTCGGTAAAAAGCGGCCTGAAGCACATCGACAGCGACGGGCTAGTCGCCATCCACGACGGCGTAAGACCCCTTGTGTCAGAAAGCCTGGTGCGCACCGTCTTTGATATCGCCCACAAGTTTGGCAATGCGGTGCCGGCCATCCTTCCCCGTGACTCGGTGCGGCAAGCCGACCACGCCATCAACAAACCCATGCCCCGCGACCGGGTGAGGCTGATCCAAACACCGCAATGTTTTCACGCCGCACACATCAAAGAGGCCTACCGGGTGAGCTACGATGCGTCGTTTACCGACGATGCATGCGTGCTGGAGTCGCAGGGTGAGCGCATCTACCTGGTGGATGGCGAGGCTGACAACTTCAAGGTGACCACCGGCAACGACCTGGTGATAGCCGGTATCCTGCTACGGGGGAAGCGCGGAGCATAGCCCTGCTCATAGCCTTACAGACCCTGTGGATGGACGTGGGCTTAGGGGGGATGAGCGCTCAGCGCAGGGGGGGTGGCTGCAGAAGACGTGGGGAGATGTGGGCCACGGAGATGGGGGGTGCTAGCCGCGA
>PWNO01000279.1 GCA_003557765.1 Bacteroidales bacterium | reverse complement strand
GGTTCTGGATTAAAAAACGTACCAGGCTGCCTGAGGGATTCATTACAGGTTTTTTTGCCCTCTTTATGTTTACTGCAAGATTCCTGGTCGAATTTATCAAAGAACCACAGTCGCCATTTGAAGAGGAGTTGCTCCTGAACATGGGGCAGATCCTGAGCATTCCGGCAATCGCAGCCGGCATTGGCTTTATGATCTACGCTTACAGGAGAAAAATACGGCATGTCCCATCATAGCTTATCCGGAAAACCCCTTGATTTGCACATGCTTCACCGAGATGTATCCGTGCATAACCCATGGCGTTGAGCCTGCCTGATAAACCGCCTTTCAGGATGAGATGTATTACAATGGCTGCGCTGTTATCTGCTGCGACGTCTTTTCCCACGGTTGATTAACCTTTGCAGCAAGGTCTTGTTTTTTTGATACATGCTGCTGGTATGTTCCTCATCAAGGGTAAAATCTATCTGCAACCAACTGCCCTCCTGCGTGCCTTCCGGCATTTTTTCCATGGGTACGTGAAGAACCACTTGCTGATCTTCAATCAGCACCACGGCAAGATCATCAAGGATCTGGTCTACTACTGCTTTCATGTGTTTGAATATTGTATATATTTCAAAATGTCTGCTATTGGCTGTTGGATTTTAGCTACTTTGACTATGGGTAAAGCATCCAAAGCCTCCTTATCCCAATGCTCAGTTCATAGTGTTACGCTCCCAGTGCCCCACTACCGCGTGCAGATCCATCAAGATCATGAAGGAATTGCTATGGGACACAAGGTCGCATACGAAACACCATAAATTGGCGATCTAATATACGAAAAAATAATATTAAAGGGGTAATAGATATAAAGGCCTATTGGTGGGTGTGCACTTCATATTCCACGCCATCAGTAATGGTAATCACAATGTTTCCGTGCTGATCGGTGCGGTAAATGGTTGTGTCAATGGCATTCAGGCGTTGCAGGACAGGCCCGTGCGGGTGTCCGTGTTGATTGTCTTTTCCACATTGAATCACACTGATAGCCGGTTTAACCGCCTCAAGAAACTCCATTTGTGAACTGGTGTTGCTCCCGTGATGTCCTACTTTGAGGATGTCACTGGCAAGCAATTCGGGTTCATTCAGCATCTGGTTTTCTGCATGCTGCTCTGCGTCGCCAGTGAGCAGTAAAGTGACCTCACCAAGGGTCACGTGGGCCACAATGGAGGCATTGTTTAATACGGTAGAGCTTCCAGTATGGTTCTGTGGTACGCTTACAGGATGCAATATTTTCATGTGTGCAAACTCAGAAAGTTCCCACTCCATGCCCTTTCTTCCTACTGTGAATGGAATATCATATACATCAATTACACTTAAATAATTATGAAAGGTTTGGGTGGTATGGGTGATACCAGGATCTATGACTTCACCTACCTCAAACGTGTAAAAAACATCAATCAGTCCCTGGATATGATCTGCATGAGGATGCGTGCCAATGACGATGTCGATGTATTCTATGTCAAGTCCCTCGAGATATTCTACTACGCTATTGTCACCCCATCCACCGTCAACCAGCAAGACTTTTTCAGGGGTTTCTACAAATATCGCGTCTCCCTGACCGACATCTATGAAGTGAATGGCATAATTTTCGTCTATGTCCCCTCCAGGCACAACAAACACATTGTCATCATCCCCGCTGCACGAATGCAAAAAGAAAAGGGCCGGCACAAACATGGCGGCCAGGAAGTATATGATGCGTTTGTAAAGCTGCGTATTAATCATGGATTGTTTTCTTTGTTTGTAAAATGTATAGCAGTTTATTGCTGTTATCAAACTAAACGCATGAGCCATGTGTTTTGTTTTGAACAACAAAGTTACATATTTAAACATAATTACCGTTTATCATATCCTTTATGTAAAAAATTAAACATATACATAAATATATAAATTAAATAAAGTATCTAAATAGCTGTTAATATTCGCTTAAAAAATGTTTATTGTTGTTAAATCATGTCAAATGTACTGGATTGCCATTGTGTCGCATTGTTTTTTTTCTGTACTTCGCATTAAGAATCAACCTGATTTATAAACCAAAAAAAAACATTATGCGCATCAAAAAAGCAAAGCAGAATCACAAGCAACGTATGGCATTATACATACTGGGGTTATTTGCAGCAGGAGCCATTTCTATGGCCGCAGCATTTCCCGGAGAAGTACCGGATGAGCATATGGAACCAGAGGCCTATGAGGTTGTTGTAATGGTTCAACCGGAAGAAGGTGGTGATGTCGAAGGCGCTGGAGAGTACTATCCAGGTGAAGAGGTCGTCCTTGAGGCTACCGCTCATGAAGGTTATGATTTCCTGCAATGGACCGACAACATCCAAGGTTTTGTGGTGAGCTCAGACACGGAATATACTTTTGAGATGCCGGAAGAAGATGTGAACCTTACGGCACTCTTTGTGGAGTTACTGGAGTAGGCTTACAATACCATTAAATAATAATACCGCACTGACCAAAACAATGGTTGGTGCGGTTTTTTTGTCTGCAGCTATCGTACAGAGGTATAGACTTTTGCCTGCCAGGGCGCCATCAGGGTGCGTGTATCCTTTGAAAAGTGTACGATCTCACCAGTGTCAAACTCCTGGTATCGCCCGTGATGTACCTGGGTGTGAAAATGCACTTCCTGAGCATCTGAAGAAAAGCTGATTACAGCAAAAACCCTGTTGTCATCTTTAGTCCGCAAAAAACTCAGCACCTTGTCTTCCTTTGAGTGGTTTACCTGGATCATCGGGCCACCCCATCTGCCATTCCAAAGAGCCGGGTTCTCTTTTTTGCATGCGATCAGTTTTTTCAACAACGTGCCATGGGGGTGGGTAGTCCACCGGATTTGATCTTTGTCAAAGAAGGCCAGTCTATGGCTGTCACCTGCTTCCTGCCCATTGTATATCAATGGGATGCCATCACCAATAAAAGCAAGGGTGATAACTGCTTCAAGGGCGTTTCCAAAAAGCTCCCGAGAGGTACCTTCGAGGGCATTTTTATCGTGATTGGTCACAAAAGTCATTCGCATGCACTCAGCGGGGTAGGAACGTTCTCTAAAGGAATAGTATACATATAGCGGCATCAAGTCTTTTGTCTGGCCGTTGACGATAGCATGTACGGCATCCCACCAGCTCCAGGCATAGCTTGCATCAAAAGCATTTGCATGCAGGTCACGTGATTCCCATTCGGCCAGCATGAACACCGGCTTGATCTGCTCAAGCTCCTTTCTGGCCAGCTCCCAGAAATCAAGCGGTACAAAGCCCGCAATGTCTGCGCGGAACCCATCCAGGTCAAACTCCCGGATCCAGTATTTCATGGCATCAGTCATGTATTTGCGTAGGCTGGCGTGGTTATAGTCCAGCTCAATGATGTCGGACCAGTCCCACCATTGACACGGTTTAAAACCACCTTTCCAGTCACGTGTGTACCATTCGGGGTGTTGACTTACCAGCACGTGATCCCAGGCCGTATGGTTGCCAACCCAATCGATGATCACTTTCAACCCTAGCTGATGTGCCGCACTGACAAAGTGCCTGAGATCATCACTGCTTCCCAGGTCAGGATGAATACTAAAGTAATCCTTTACGGCATAAGGACTTCCCAGCCTGCCTTTGCGGTTTTTGACACCGATCTGGTGGATGGGCATAAGCCAGAGGATATCTGCACCAAGGTTTTTAATCTCAGGCAAGCGCTTTACGGCTGCAGCAAACGTTCCCTCAGGGGTAAATTGCCTGGTATTCAACTCATAAATAACGGCATCGCGGGTCCAAACCGGGTTTGTTAGTCGTACATATGGCCTGGGTACATGCTTTTGAATATGCGCTTTCTTCATAGTAATAATAGTCGAAATGTCAGAACGGCAAAAGGTCAAAAGGACTAAAAGTCCAGGTATGCTATTTTTTCCGGGCTATTGATGACTGTTGTGTAGCTGCTGATTATTGGCTTTCGATCAGGATAACATGCAACTCCATCCTGGTTATCGTAACCACCACATCAGACTGCATATTAAAACCTTTTTCAGCACAATATATGAAATTAGTATGTTCGTTTTCAATGAAAATTGGAAGATTTTTACCGGGAATATATGAATATCTCATGTTTTTCTTATTTTTAGCATGTAAACCTGAAAACTTAATCACAAACCAACCTTCCATTATGTCCACACAAGGAGTAGATCATTACAAGCAAGCTGGTGCGCGGGCCATGGCCTGGCATGCGGATCACATCAAAAAAATGAAACAATGCCGTTTCGACACCATTGCGGTTCACGGCATTTATTCTATGCAGGAAGCCCTGGATTTCAACCAGGGATCCATCATCGAACCGGTGTATATGTCTTCCTCTCAGTCCTTTCGCGATGCAGACGAGATGGAAGCAGCTCTCGGATATCAGATTCCTACCTGGTGCTATTCGCGTATTGGCAACCCAAGTATTTATTATATGGAGGGTGTGCTTGCCCTGCTGGAATCTTATGGTGCGGATATTGATGCCTCCTGCGTAGCTACAGCTTCCGGGATGGCCGCCATTCAAAGTGCCGTGGATCAGTTTCTAGTCGAAGACCCTAAGCAGCCTAATGCCCCGATGAACTTTGTTGCCACAACGCAGGTGTATGGCGGTACCTTCCAGCAATTTGCCATACGTAAGGAGCAGGAGCGAAGCATCGAATGGCGCAGGGTGATCAACAGCACGGACATAAACGAATGGGCGTCGCAAATTGATGAAAACACCCGCTTCCTTTATGGGGAGATGCCCAGCAACCCATCCCAGGCGTTCTTTGATGTGAAAAAAATCGTGGATCTTGCTCACCAACATGGCATCCCTGCTATTTTTGATTCTACTGTGGCCACGCCAGCCCTTCTGCGTCCGCTGACCCTTGGTGCAGATATCGTGGTGCAGTCCGTGACTAAGTCTTTGTTTACCAGTGGTTTTGGTATTGCGGGTGCCGTAATTGCAAAGAAAAATCTCACCAGCAAAATCGATAATCCGGAAATGAAAGCAGACTTCTGTGCTTATCTGAAACAGCTACCCAACCGGGACAATGGTCCGAACCTGTCGCCCATGAATGCCATCCTTGCACTTAACGACATCCGCACGATACGTCATCGCATGGATATTTCCAGCAGGAGTACCATGACGGTCGCCAAATACCTGAAACAACACAAGCACATTGAAGGAGTCGATTACCTTGGACTTGAAGATCATCACCTGCATGAGCTGGCCAGCGATTACCTTTACCTTGTAGATGCAGAGTACGATGAACAATATGGATCGCCGCAAAACAGATATGGCCACCTGATGTCCTTCCGTGTCAAAGGTGATGCAAAAAACACCCGTAAAGTTTTTGATGCCTTGCAAAGAACCTGGCGTGCTACAGACCTGGGACGCATAAAATCTGTGGCTACCATTCCCGCCATCTCCACCCATTCGCAACAGGGTGAGGAAGGCCGCAAATTGGCCAACATCCCGCCTAATCTTATCAGACTTTGCGTGGGGCTGGAACATCCCGATGATATCATTGCAGACCTTGATCAGGCGTTGGGGGTACTGGATGGCAACAAGGTGAGCATGAGTTTCCCTGAGTTTTCAGCAGGTGGTGCATCGTCGGCGAAGGTAAATGGATAGGGAAAAGAAGCAAGCAATGTAACTGCAGCACCTGGGCTGTGGAGTGTGTTTTATAAGATGCGAATGATATGGATAGGATCACTTATTATTCAACGAATGGGCAGTCACCGGTGGTATCTTTCAGGGATGCGTTGCTGAAAGGACAGGCTCCGGATTATGGATTATATATGCCATCTCACATACCTGCATTGGATAAGGCTGTGATGGCTGACTTTGCCGATCAGGATTATTCGGATGTGGCCTATGCCGTCTTGCACGCATTCTTGCAGGATGAGGTGCCTGCTGAACGATTGCGCGAACTGGTGGATGATGCCTATGACTATCCGGTACCGCTGGAGCATGTCACGGATAGAAAATTTGTGATGCGGCTGGATCAAGGGCCCACTGCCTCATTTAAGGATTTTGCTGCGCGCATGATGGGACGGCTGATGAATTATTTCCTGGAGCAGGAGAACAGGGAGCTCTACATCCTTACAGCCACTTCAGGAGATACAGGAAGCGCCATCGCCAATGCTTTTTATGGACTTGACAATATCAGGGTGCTGATCCTGTTTCCAGAAAAGGAGGTGACGCCACGGCAGCGCAAGCAAATGACCACCCTGGGTAAAAACGTGGAGGTGATTGCCATCGATGGAAAGTTTGATGACTGCCAGGCGATGGTGAAAAAAGCCTTTGGAGATTTAGACCTTAAAGATCTTAATCTTTCTTCTGCGAATTCCATCAACATCGGCCGCCTGCTTCCACAAGCCGTATATTATTTCTATGCATGGGCACAACTTGCTGTAAATCAAGATGAAAAAGCGAATTTTGTAATCCCTTCAGGTAATTTCGGTGATATGATGGGAGGGATGCTTGCCTGGCATATGGGCTTGCCAGTCGAGAAAATGGTGATTGCCGTGAATGAGAATGATGAGTTTCCCGTGTTTCTCGAAACCGGCCGTTATGAAAAAATCGTGCCCTCGAAAAATTGCCTGAGCAGTGCGATGAATGTGGGGCATCCCAGTAACCTGGCCAGGCTTGTGGACCTTTATGGCGGTAGGATGAATGAAAGCGGTGTGATCGGCAGGATGCCTGATATGGCGACCATGCGACGGCATTTGACATCATTCGCGGTCAGTGATCAGGAAACAAGGGCTACCATAGCGGAAGCCTGGAAGCAATATGCGTTGCTGCTGGAGCCCCATGGCGCGGTGGGCTGGGCCGGGCTGCAAAAATACCTCGACACCATTTCTGAAGACCACACGGATAAATTGTTCGTGGTTCTTGAAACCGCCCATCCAGCGAAATTTCCCGAACAAATCAGGGAGATCCTGCACTTTGATCCCGAACTGCCACCGGCCTTGCAGGGGCTTGAAGAGCAGAAAGAGCATTACCTGCACATGGCGCATGATTATAGTCTGTTTAAAAAACACCTTATGGAAAACGGAAAGTAAGAAGTAAAAGTAAGTTATAAAGTAGAAGAAGGAAGAAGTATGAAGTATATTATCATTCTTGCGGACGGTTGTTCTGATTATCCCATTGAGAAATTGGGAAATATGACGCCATTGATGGCGGCAAGGACGCCGCATATTGATGCATTGTGTGCAAAAAGCCGTTGCGGCCTATTAAAAACTGTGCCGGATGACATGCCGCCGGGCAGTGAGATTGCCAATATGGCCGTTTTGGGTTATGACGTCAGGGAAGTGTATCAGGGCAGGGGAGTGCTGGAAGCGGCCAGCATGGGCATTGAATTGAATGCCTCGGACCTGGCCATGCGTGTTAACCTGATCTGTATTGATGAAGCGAACAGGATCAAAAATCACAGTGCCGGGCATATCCCCACAGAAGAATCACATGAGCTCATTGCGATGCTGAATAATAAGCTATCGGGAGATCGTTACCGTTTTTACCCTGGAGTCAGTTACAGGCATCTTTTTGTGCTTAACGGCGGATCTGACCAGGTGGTCTGCACGCCACCCCACGACGTACCCGGTAAACCTTTTAAACAGGTGATGGTGGAGAGCCGGAGCCGGGAGGGTGAATCCACTGCCGGACTGCTGAATGATTTAATTCTGCAGTCACAGGCTCTTTTGGGCAACCATCCCATAAACCGTAAAAGAATTGCTGAAGGGAAAGATCCGGCCAATTCGGTGTGGTTCTGGTCTGCTGGTTACCGGCCAAGCATGAAATCCTTCAAGGAGTTGTATGGTAAAAGCGGAGCGGTGATTTCAGCCGTAGATCTCATTTATGGCATCGGAGCGTATGCCGGGTTTAAGGCGATCAAGGTGCCCGGTTCAACCGGACTGCATGACACCAATTATGAGGGCAAGGCTGCGGCTGCCGTGAAGGCGCTGGAAGATACTGATCTGGTATACCTGCACATTGAAGCAAGCGATGAAGCAGGACACGAAGGAGATGCAGAGCTTAAGGTACGCACACTGGAATACCTGGATCAGCGTGTGGTGAAATTCATTATGGAGCAAACGGAAAAGATGGATGAACATGTTTCTTTGGCTCTGCTTCCTGACCACCCCACACCCTGTGATCTGCGTACACATACACATGACCCGGTTCCATTTTTGATTTATCAGCCCGGAGTTGATGGAGATGCTGTACAACAATATGATGAAAAATCTGTAGAAAAAGGGGAGCTTGGTCTGTTGAAAGGTGATGAATTCATCAGGCACTTCCTTGGTCTGATGCACTAAGATCGTATGTGCTTACTGCCTGTGATGCAGAGGTTAAAGAATTGCCGGACAATATGTGACAACCGCTTATTTTAATCTTTCTGCTCTTTATCGTTTAAGGCACTCGTTGATCTTGCGTAAAAGCAATTCCCTGTCCACCGGCTTGGCCAGGTGCGCATCGCATCCCGCTTCAAAGGCTTTCTTCTTGTCGGCCTGCAGGGCATAGGCCGTTTGTGCAATGATTTTTACTTTTTTGTTTTTCTTTCGGATCTCTTTGGTAGCCTCATAGCCATTCATCTCTGGCATTTTGATGTCCATCAGAATCACGCTGATGTCCGGGTGATGCTTAAATGCTTCAACGGCTTCCTTTCCGTTTTCTGCATGCGATAATCGGTATCCTTTACTTTTAAGCATCAGTTTATAAAGCTGATGCGCTGTCTTTTCATCATCCACAATCAAGATATGGGTTTTCTTATCGGGAGCTTCTGTTTTCATCAATTTGACGTCGTTGTGGTCACTTGGTAGTAAATTGGTCCGCTGATTATTTATTGCGTGGCTTTTCTGATAAGGAAAAACTCATGCAGGTTTTCAAGATCCAGCACACCTTTGAACTGACCCCGATCAAATACTGGCATCAGGTATTTCCTGTTTCGCTGCATGTCCTGGTACACATTAAACAAGGGCGTATCTGTTTCTACTTTTTCCGGCTCACGCAGCAACACCTCTTTAATTGTGGTAGCCTTACCGTGCTTGCTTAAACCATTGATCAGGTCATTTTTAGTCAGAATACCGGCAAACTCACCATCCGAATTGATAACAAATCCATTATCGGAGATGTGCACCAGTTTTTCGGCGGCTTCGCCCAGGGTGCTGTCTTCATCCAATTCCGCATATTCGGTTTTTACAATATCATCTACGGTAGCGTCTCTCAGGATCTCCTGGTATTTGATCATTTCATACTCTCCCTTGGCTCCCAGCAGGATGAAAAAGCCGATGACAACGAGGAATGGATTAAAGAAAAGGCCGGCTATGATGAAGAACACTGCAAAGATTTGCCCGATGTCCTTGGCTATCCGGGTGGCTTTAAGCCTGCTAAGCCTCATGGATAATGCGGATCGGAACAACCTGCCTCCATCCATGGGAAATGCTGGAATGAGGTTAAAAACCACGATAAACAGGTTGGCCGCCATTAGCATGAGCGCAAAATTCTGCCTGGTGATGGTATGGAATTCCATATTATCAATGTCAACGCGCTGCAAAATAACGAGATATATCCAAAGAAGTATGGCAATCACCACATTCACCAACGGACCCGCTGCGGATACAAGAAACTCATCACGTGGCTTTTCAGGCATCCTGGAAAGGTGAGCCATTCCACCGATAGGAAGCAGTGTGATGCTGCTCACTTCACCGCCCAGCCTGATGGCTGCAAGCGAATGCCCAAGTTCGTGTAAAACGACACAAACGAAAAGGGCAAGGACAAAAAAGATATGCATGATGACTTGTGGCAACGCCAGTCCGCGTGCCAGGCTAATAATGACAATCCATGCAATCAACAGAGAAAACGTCCAGTGAACAGCCACCCTGATACCGAATGGTTTTCCCAGAGGTAATGAGTATCTGCTTTTCATAGAGAATCGTTTGGTAAACCTAACCTTATAAGTAGTGTCATTTCAGGTTTATTAAAACATCCAGGTCATTGTATTCACCTGTATACCAAAAATAACAAAAAATGGGACTATATTAATAAGATAGTCCCGTTTTTTTTTTGATCAGTTTTTTTCTGATTTTATCTTGTTACCTGGAAGCTTTGATTAATGACTCCCTTTGAAGTTGTAATTTGTATGATGTACATACCTGGTTGAATGCGCTGTAATGGGATATGTAACAATTGCTCTTGGTTAACCCTGGATGAATGGACCACTCGCCCAAACATATCTATGATATGTACATTCTTGATATAGTCATCCACCTCAACATACAATTTTGCATTTGCCGGGTTCGGATAAAGTTTTACATTTACATCCTCAACAGCCATTATAAAGGTATTATCATCTGTGTTTATGGTTACAACAAGGTGCTTGTCTTGATTAACCACAACGTCTCCTTTCGCTGCTGAAAAATCTTTGAAGTGCACCGCGTAATGATAAGTCCCCTTATTCAGGAGATAATCTGTTTCTCCCTTTATATCTGTGTTCTTTGTGAGAGAACCTATGCGCACTTGGGCATTTTTAAGCATATTTCCTGTTTGGTCTTCGACCATGAAGGTCAAATTATATATTTCTTCGGGTTCATCAGCTGCAAACTCAAGGAAAAGGTTAGGCAAAATATCTGATTTGCCAACATAGGACGGGATAGCCTGGTTATCGTCAAACCCATAAACAACCCTGGTATTTTCCATTTTAGTCCCACTGACCCTGTAATGATCTGCCCAGTTGACGTAATCATCCATTATTCCCCAAAGAATTTCAATGATCAGGTTACTGGTGCCATCGTAATTAAAGGCATCAATATCAAAATAGTGCCAACCCTTTTCTGTAGCCATTTGATATGCAGGGACTTCCTTAACTATGGCAGCATCTGACATGTCTTCAAAATCGCTTCCCAGCTCTTTTTTGTCAGTATGTTTGATCATAATCTTAAAATTGGGAAAAATCTGGTGTGCTGGCGTGGAGGTTGCATGCACTACATCCATACCTATGCGGAGAATTGTTCTTTCACCCGATGCAATCTCATCAACCGTATAAAGCATTTGTGAACGGTTGGATTTATACCAGTTGTAGAATGGGTATTCATCAGGACTGGCTGTTCCTTCACCGATGATTATCTTGGGTAGCTTTCCGATGGTAAGCAATGTTTTCAGGTGATCATGGTGTCCGTCTTCGACAAAAAGTTCAAGGTTAACTGCTGAGCCTTCTGTTGTAGAAGGATGGGCCGTTACATGGTAGATAAGTTGCATGCTTTCACCAGCCCTGATCGGTTTAATGTCCTGTGTGTGTTTTTCTATGGTTAAATAGGGTGAGTCTCCCTCGAGCAATACCAGAGGTTCTCTTGCAGTGGCATGGCCATAGTTGCTTAGTTCAAAGATAAGCAAGGCTTCTTCACCCGGATCAAGTTGACTGTTGTTGTTGCCGTGTAAACTGTCATCCAGTATGTAATCATGGCTGATTTTGAATACCGGGGCATTCACTGTTATCCTGAGGTTAGAGGTCCAGGTTTCGTTACCATCAGTGATGACTATTTCGAAAGTGGCCTGATGCTGATCCGGCGCGTATCTGCTTACTTCAAAATTAAATGCTTCGGTAACGGTTGAGCTGTTGTCGTTTTCACTTGCTTCCATGGCCTCGAAAGCCACCACCTTGTCACCGTCAAGGACTCTGACATAGTCGTCTTTTCCAGTAAGGGTTGCGCGTACTTCTTCTGCAGGATCGGCGCCTACGTTTTGCAAAGTAAGGTCAATGCTGAATGATTCGCCATAGTTGGCCTGACCGGTAGACCGCGGATCATTGATGACGAAATTATCCAAAACCACAAATGGACCTTCCATTGTTGTCGCAGGAACCTCTGCGATGTAAGGAATATACTGCGGCCTGGTCACCACGATGCTTACGTTACCTCCCTGTAAAACCGGTTTAATGGGAACGTCCACCTTACCTGTTTCGTCAACGAAAGAAGCACCATGGAGCACGCCATCCATAGATATTCCAACGTATGAGCCAGGCTCAGCTTCTACGGTGTAATAATCCATTCCAATGGGCAGGGTCGGCGTGTGTGTGACGTTATTCTCATGGCCCTCCGTCAGATAAATCATGGTAGACGGGTCGCCTAAGGTATGATAGCCCTCCCAGTACCAGAGTTCGTTAGCGTGGGTAGGATAGTTTTGTATGTGTGCTTCGGTTAGGGCAAGGTTACCTACAAATTTTATGGATGCCACGGCATTATACTGGTCATCAAATTGCGAATCGTACACACCCATGGTAGTCTCTTCTATTGAAGGAACGTAGCCATTGTTATTGCCCTGCATCGGGAATGCGCCAACAGACCAGTAAAAATCTTCAAACCAATGTGTGTTGGGAACTGACCCCACGTAAGCTACCGCTCCGCTTTCTTCAGCTCTAACCCAAGCTTCACCAATGCTTTCACCTACGCTGAACATAGCACTTTGGCAACAGTTGCCAATGGCCAGCGGATATTGGCCAGTGTTGGTCATGTGATGCACGTCATTGACCGAAAGATTAGGGTTGCTCCAGCTGGATGAATTACAGTGTGCTGTATAATTAATCAGGCTTACAGAGATACGTTCTTCATCGTAACATCCTGCGTAATCCGTAAGAAAGGCATGCACATTGGTAAAACCATTTGCCGTATTGAAATAGTTATCAGTAGCATATTGCACTGTGGGTTGCCCAATTCTGGGGTTCCAGGTGAAGTCATGGCCGGCAATCAGGGTTGCATCATTAAGATAAGACGGATCAGCAAACTCATATCGCTGGTAATACAAAATCTTATTGATCTGGTTCTGCAGCTCCTGGGTATTTCTTGCTGACAAACGACCGACATACATTTCCGGAAACTGGTCGCCATCTACCGATGCATAATACAAATCAGTTACCTCATTGGTGGCTGCACCCGTCGCAGAAGCGGGTAAATTGCTGTGATCCCCTGCAAGGACAACAAATGTTGGTGCAGGATCATCCGGAGTGGCATTGTTGTATTGTTGGTGAATAAAAGACTGGATATCAGAAGCTGTGTTGCCAATCTCATCGGTATACGCATCAATGACATCAAAACCTTGTTGGGTTTTCCATTCAATGAATGGTTCCAGGGTTTCCCTGAAACCTTCGTAGGCCACAACCACCATTTTGACAGGGTTTCGGGTAAGATCAGGGTAGTCATCAAAGATATTTCGGGTATCGAAGCGGTTGATCACCTTGTTGTACACAATGTTGAAATATGGTGACCATGTAGCGGCTTTGATTTCACGGGACAGTTGTTCATCTGCACCCTGGTAATGCAGGGCTACTTCCACGTCATTATATACTTTGATGATACCTTCTGACGGATTGTACTTTATGGGTGCAATGGTCAGCCTGCCAAGCTGCATCCCCCTCATGGTTCCGATGACCTCCACATTTGCGAGCTCGTGTTCGATAAAAGAAGATTTGGTATAATGAGCGGCATTTAGCCTGAAGGGCACTTCTTCCGGATCCTGATCTTTTCGCAGGGATGGTTGCACCGGCATAATGGGAAATTGCACGCCAAATTCGGATAGATCATATTTTTGGGTGGTATAACTCAGTACCTCAACTTCTACGTCGGCATTGAAAGGGACTTCAATCAGTTTTTTACGGGCTGGCAGTTTAGGGGCACCCAGTTCCCCAACACTATAACCTTTGGGCATCACAAGTTCAGTAAATGTACCCTGTTCAGTTTTTACATTGAAAAAATTGAGGCCTTCAAACGTAAATGATAATACCGTTTTTTCAATATGATTAGACTTTATTTCAGAAAGACTTGTTTCGTGGGCAAAGTTGATTTTCGTTTCCTGGGCAAAGAGGCTGTCAGCGCTTATGAGCCACAAAAACACAGATACAAAAAGTAATATTTTCATTTTCATGATAAAAGCTGCATACAAAAATTGATGACAGGCTAACCTGTAGGACGAATAATGCAGGCTAATAATGAGTTTTTTACAGAAAAAAGCCTGCATCGATGACCATGCCACAGTATGCTCAGAGGCCAAATCCTGGGATTATTAGCCAAAAATACAGGTGCTCATTTTTATAATCATATGCATGGAATGATTCAGTTCGTTTTAACTTCAGCTAGTTTTAATGCCGGATACCTTTGCTGTAAAAGATAGAAGCCCCCGAAGAAAATGGAGTTATAGAAAAGATCACCCAGCAACCCGGCATGGAAGAAAGGTATGGCCATGGTATAGGAAGTCATCAACCCTTGCCAGGTAGGTGGATAATATGGAGTGAAGGCCCAAACTGCAAAGTTGGTGATCAGGTAAAACAACAGTGATCCCGCCAGGGAGCCGCCAATCACGTAAGGCACTTTCACATTGTTATGCATACGGGTGCCCAGCAGTACAATTATGAAAAAACCCATGTAAACAGGAATCATCGTGTTGTGAAAACCAAGAAAAAGGTCGCTGATAAAAAGTGCGGCTATTGGAATTGCAAAAGCAAGCCACCTTTTCCCGAGGTGCGCTCCACCAAAAAGTGCAATGGCAGCAATCGGTGTGAAGTTCGGATAATGCGGGATAAGCCGCATAAGTGCTGCAAAAACAATAATTAGGGTAACTACCAATACTTTCGGTGTAATTGCTTTCCAATTCATAACTACAAAATGTTAAAGATTGACATGATCATGATTTAGCAACAAAAGTAATGATCATTTCCATTTAAAACAACACGTGTAAACTTTTGTTTGGAATACTTTTTTGTTATGGCATTAAACCTTTTTGCCAAGCAGACATCAAACAAGTGAAAATTAAGTAAAAACCCCAAAAATGATTGTATTATGAAAGCGAAAATGTTTGTAGGAGTGATAGCCCTGTTGGCTGTTTTTTTTGTAAACGATGCGATGGCCCAGCGTGGCAGGCGTGCGCCTGACGTTCGGGAGCGTGAGCGGATGCACATTCGTGCAACGCGTCACGCCGAACAACCATTGCGTGGTACCATGACGTATTGCCAGATGATCCCTGATCTTACGGAAGAACAGGAAGAGGCTATCCAGGAACTTCGCCTGGAGCAAATAGCGGATAACACCCATCACCGTAATAAAATGGATGAGCTGCGGGTACGCAAGCGCAACATTATGGCAGGAACCACAACAGGTGATGTGAATGAGGTCATTGATGACATGACAGCTCTTCGTAACACCCAAATGAAAGAAAATGTCCGTCACCGTGAGGCAGTCAGGGACTTGCTCACCGAAGATCAACGTGTGATCTTCGATAATCAGACCATGAGGCGCCACTATCGCCGCAGCAGCATGGGCCGTGATCGTGGTCATCATGCTCCCGGTAAAGGACTTGGACGCTGGTAAAAGGTCTCCCAGCCCGTAGTTTAGCACCCAGGCCGCCGGTAATATCTTCCGGCGGCTTTTTTATTTCCAACCAAACACCCATGACAAACCTTTGCCGCACAAAAGCATGCTTATTGTCCATGGGTTTATAGCGAGCAATGCCAACTAACATTAACGCATACGATGATGATTTTTGCATGGCAAGCGCTATCTGCAATGCAAGAATTATAAACAAATAAAAACTAACTACAAAGAAAGAATGGGCACAATGAAAACGCAATGATATAAACCATGCCAACTGATCATAGACAGCGGCGCGAATTTTAATATCTTTGCCGGCGAAATAAAATATAATGGAAGCACGCATTGGAGAATTCGCGGCATTATTTACGGCAGTGTGCTGGACAGTTACCGCCATTACTTTTGAGGCAGCCAGCCGCAAGGTGGGAAGTGTACCGGTAAACATCATCCGTCTGGTGATGGCACTGGCCTTGCTCAGTTTGTTTTCCTGGATTTGGCGCGACATGCCTTTTCCTGCAGATGCGGACTCCTTTAACTGGGTATGGTTGGCACTTTCAGGGCTGGTTGGTTTTGTTGTGGGCGATCTTTTCCTGTTCAAGGCATTTACGGTAATAGGCTCGCGGCTATCCCTTCTGATTATGACGTTAGTGCCTCCCATCACGGCATTTGTGGGCTGGCTCATCATGGGGGAGACCCTCGGGTGGATACATCTGGGAGGGATGGCCCTGACCATATCGGGTATTGCCATGGTGATTCTGCATAAACAGATGCAACGTTCCAAACCGGGAAAACTACCAGAAAGGATCCCCTTGCCGGGCATCATCTTTGCATTGCTTGGGGCTATAGGACAGGCTATTGGACTGGTGCTCAGTAAGTATGGCATGCAGGATTATGATGCCTTTTCAGCCACCCAGATCCGGGTCATGGCTGGAATCATGGGATTTGCGATCGTCATTACCTTTTTTAGGAAGTGGGGCGCGGTAAACCTGGCACTGAAAAACAATACGGCACTTTGGCTTATGCTGCTTGGAGCTACCTTCGGTCCCTTCCTTGGGGTTTCTTCATCACTGATCGCCGTAAAATATACTGCCACAGGTATCGCCTCCACCATCATGTCTGTATCACCCATCCTGATCCTGCCTGCAACCTACCTGCTTTATAAACAGCAAATAACCTGGAAGGAACTGTTGGGTGCCATCGTCAGTGTAGCTGGCGTTGCCCTTTTCTTTATCTGAACCGAGCCATTCCAACCAAGATTGACACACATGATGATAAGCCCAGTTGCTATTCCTGCCTAGGCCAAAGCCTTCAGCCTGCCTTTACCTTTAATTTGAGTACATTCTTACCTTCCGCATAACTGTAATCCACGCTTTCACAAGCTCCGGTAATGATCTTGAGTCCAATGTCGTCATCAAGCACACCGTCTTCAAGCGGGTTAACCTGGGGGCCACTGCTTTCAGTTTTTAACTCCACATTACCATCTTTTTCAGAGTAATACAGGTTGATCCAGATGTCCGAATAGTCAGATTGGATCAGCAGGATCTCCTCGGCAAGCAGCAGCACGTATCCGGTAACTTTTTTAGGGATCCAGTGTTTTTCACAGAACGCCTGCATTTCGCCTTGCAGTTCGTACAGGTCGAAATCCTTGCTGGTGATATGGTAGCGCATGCTTCGGATGCGGTGAATGAAAGCCTGGGTTTTTTCTCTCTGGGGATGATCAAATATTTGTTCCGGAGAACCATCTTCGTAAATGCCACCCTCGTCCATGTATAAGACCCGCGTAGAAATGTTGCGGGCAAATTCCATCTCGTGCGTGACGATGATCATGGTGAGGCCTTCCTTAGCAAGCTTGCGGATCACAGCAAGCACCTCACTAACCATCGTGGGGTCAAGGGCAGAGGTGGGCTCATCAAAGAGGATGATCTCCGGCTCCATGGTAAGGCAACGGGCAATAGCAGCACGTTGCTGCTGGCCACCGCTAAGTTCATCAGGAAAACTATGCAGTTTTTCTCCAAGTCCCACCATCTGCAATAATTCAGTCGCCTTATGCACCGCATCCTCTGGAGCTTTTCCGAGCAGTTTGACCGGCGCGATGCATAAATTTTCCAGCATAGTCATGTGGCTGTATAGGTTAAAAGACTGAAAGACCATGCCCATCTTCTGGCGCACTTTGGCAATGCTGCTTTTGCGGTCTGATAAAGAGATGTTGTCTATGATAATTGTACCGTCAGTGGGTTCTTCCAGGAGGTTCAGACAACGAAGAAAAGTGCTTTTGCCTGATCCGGAAGGACCTATCAAAGAGATAATCTCCCCCTTTTTGATATGCAGGGTTATATTGGAAAAGACCCGGTGGTCTTCAAAATACTTTGTTAATTTGATGATCTTGATCATTTGGCGACCCCCCTGATCATTTTTAACCTTCTTTTCCTGGGATCAAAAGATATTTCCACGCGCCGCATGATCCAGATAATCGTCCAGGCAATGACCCCATAAAGGATGGCAGCTACAAATAAAGGGTAAAATGCGTCATAAGTTCTTGCCCTGATGATGTCGCTCGCATGCGTCAGGTCCATGATGCCAATGTAGCCCAGCCAGGCTGTCATTTTTACCAGGTTGATGAACTCTGTCTTGTATATTGGAATGATGCGCTGAAAGGCTTGTGGGAAAACGATATGGATGAAACCCTGAAAACGGGTGAATCCGGAAGCAATGGCTGCCTCCTGCTGGCCTTTGTCAATACCCATGATAGACGTGCGAAAGACTTCGGCCATCTGGGAGCCAAACTGCATGCCAAGTGCGATGACGGCAACAGCGAGCGTGCTCATGTTCAGGTTTGAAAATAAGATATGATATAAAATCAGCAACAAAAGGAGCAGGGGAGTCACGTTCATGAAATAAATAAAGCCACGGGCGATGAGCGGCACCATCTTCCGTTTTGACATGTGTGCGTAACATACCACTCCACCCAATAGGGTTCCCAGTATGGCTGAAAAAAGTGAGATCAGCAGGGTGATTTGTATTCCGGTAAGGATCAGCTTGTAGCGTTCTTCCTCAACGAAGTTATAGTAGAATCGTCCAATCACTCTTTCCCGGAAGCCCTCTCTATGCACTTTACGGAAGCCAAAATCGGCTGCTGCACGCCGATCCCTGAATACGATGCTAAGGGAGGCCGGTCCTTCCGGCAGTGCGTAAACATGGTCTGCCAGCAGCAGGAGCACGGGGTTCTGGGTAAAGACCTCCTGCATGTACCCCTCATTTGTAATGGCGGCATGAAGCTCGCCGGCATGCAGCGAGAACAGCATGTCTGCGGTGCTGCGATAATCCAACGTGTGGACCCCAGGAAACAAATCGGCGATAAAGGTGTTTTTTGGCGTGCCCCAGATGATGCCAAGCCTTTTACCCTCAAGATCCTGGTCAAGGAGCTCAGGAGGCGGTGCTGCTGTGTACGGTTCATCTGCAAGCATGGCCTGGGGCATGGCAAGAAAACATCCCATCAGGATTAATAATAGATAAAGCCTCCTTGGTTGATTCATAGGACAAATTTATCGGGCACCAAATTACGAAAATATGGTGTAAGCACGAAAATGGCTTGCATGATTTTTTTCAGGTACAGGTCTCTGTTTTTGGTTCCCGGGTGCTTGTTGGCAGGAATGAGTTAACAAATGGTTTGCAAGTTATTTCGTGAAATATTTCTACAGATTGTTGCATGGACTACTCATGCGAATACCCAATCAGGACAAGGGTGTTTAATCAATAGGTGATTTATAATCAGATAATTATGGCTTATCACCTGGTCCCGGATTTTATGGCATGGATTTTTAGGTAGTAAAGGAAGGTTGTGCGCTTAATCTACAAAAATTATTGAATTTAAGACCTATCGACATGTTGACTTCTTGACAATTTTGTAACATAGTAATGTTAGCCACGAAAATAAAATTGCGTTTTCCTTAAATTAAAAAAATTTATGGAAGAGATCACAATTATAGAAAACATATGGATTCCAATGCGCGACGGAACCCATCTTGCAGCAAAAATTTGGTTGCCTGTTGATGCCGAAGAAAATCCGGTACCTTGTATTTTGGAGTACATTCCCTATCGCAAGCGAGACACCAAGGCAGCCATTGATCACCAGATGCACAGCCATTTTGCCCGGAACGGATATGCTGGCATCCGGGTTGACTTGCGTGGAAGCGGTGACTCGGAAGGTATCCTGCGCGATGAGTACCTTCAGCAGGAGCTCCTTGATGGCATGGAGGTGATCAAATGGATTGCCACACAGCCCTGGTGCGACGGCAACGTGGGCATGATCGGCATTTCGTGGGGTGGTTTTAACGGCTTGCAAATTGCAGCCCTACAGCCGCCGGAATTAAAGGCTGTGATCACCGTGGCTTCATCGGATGATCGCTATGCTGATGATGTACATTATATGGGTGGTTGCCTGTTATCCGATAACCTGAGTTGGGCATCCGTGATGTTTTCCAATAACAGCTGTCCGCCTGATCCCGAAATCGTGGGAGAGAAGTGGCGGTCAATGTGGCTGGAACGCCTTGAGGGCAGCGGCCTGTGGTTGAAAAACTGGCTGGAGCACCAGCGACGGGATGATTTTTGGAAGCATGGATCCGTTTGCGAAGATTATGACGCGATCCAGTGTCCGGTGATGGCGGTAAGTGGTTGGGCAGATGGCTATTCAAACACGGTTTTCCGGCTGCTGCAAAACCTAAAGGTGCCCCGCCAGGGCATTGTGGGTGCATACGGACACAAATATCCGCACATGGGCGGACCGGGGCCGGCCATTGACTTCCTGAAAAAGG
>PWNO01000224.1 GCA_003557765.1 Bacteroidales bacterium | reverse complement strand
CGAGTGAAAAGCTAATGTGAGGCAATGCTGCGTATTGCTCGTTGAGCATGTCAACAGTACCTTGATCTGTCAGTACTATGGGGTTGTAGGGTATCGTGTTAAAAAACGGGATCTCTGCAATGTCCGGAATGTTGCCAACAACACCCTTGGCCACTCCGGAGGTTAGTTGATTGCCTATGAACATAAAGGCCTGCTGAAAATCAGCGGTGGGTGTTATCCCCGCTCCTTCGCCTCCACCCAGCGCATATCCGAGGATGTCATTATTGCCAATCCAAAGTGAGAAGAAAGTGGGTTCCAGGGCCAGGGCATCTTCAAGAACAGTGGCAGCCGGTTCGGATGCAAACCGGCCAAAATAGGGGTTTAGTGCTGCATACCCGGAGAAAAGCAGGTGCTGGGTTTGTGCTCCAGGGACTCCCAGGTTGTGAAACGGGCCCTGATCTGCATAGATGTTTTCCAAATTTGCAGGATCAACTTCTCCAGGCATAGGTATAGGAAGAAGATTGTCATTTACCACACCCAGTATAAGCCGCCCTCCAAGGCCAAACTCATCTTTCATGAGTGGCTGGTTATATTCCGACAGTCCAGCGTGTATCAACTGTCCGGCAAGAATGTTGCCAACGGAACTCATTTGTCCTGAAGGGTATAATTCACCGTCTGCAAAACCTGCCGTCAGGCTGTTACCTACAGAAACGAAAGTAGTCAGATCCAGATCGCCGGCATCTGCCTGAAACTCGTCAAGCTCTGCCTCACAAGCTCCAAATAGGAAGAGAGGCAGAACCAATAAGATATATTTGATTTTTTTGAAGTTCATAAGATGTTTTTTTTGTGGTTATAAACTGTAACTGATTCCTAAACCGGGGATCAGCACCCTTGATTTATAGGTGCCTCCAAAGTTGGCCGGTTCAAACTCCCTTTCTCCTTCAAGCCCGAGGATGAAAAGCAGGCTCAGGTCTATGCTGAGGTTTTGCACCGGCAAAAACGACACGCCCCCTGTGAAGGCGAGGTTGTCAAGGCTGGGTGTTTCGGGTGAGAAATAGACCTCATTGACTGGCGATGGGTCATAATAGGCGCCGGCACGAAGGTATAACGCATCATTCAGGCGATACTGGCCACCGGCTCTTACAATCAGCGTGTTGCTGTAATCTCTCGGACTGATGTCGTCGAGGGTTGGGTTTTGTTCAAAAGCGAATGCAAGTTCTTCATAAGCGTCCCAGAACACATAGTTCAGTGCCATGCCGATCATCAGGTCGGGTGTAACCTGGTATGAAAGACCAATGTCAAGGTTTGCCGGCAATGGAAGCATGGTTGCAACCTTGCTGTCGGGGAAATTGGGCTTCAGGGAAGCCGGAACGGAGAAAACGGCGTCGCCGTCATCCACCTCCATGTCGATGCGTGAGCGGTAGCTGACACCAATGTTCAGACCCATGTCGGATGCATATAAAATGCCGGCATTGAAACCATAATTCGCAGTGCTGCCTTCGATGGCAATATGTCCTTCGGTTTCATGATCCTGCACAGGTAAAGCCCGTTTCATGTCAACGTTTCCGATGGTGTAAATGAACCCTGCACCCACCGAGAGATTATCGGTAAGTTTATAGGAGAGGGTCGGCTGAATGGTTAAAGCCATCAGGGATATCTCGTCTATGAGAAACCGACCTGCCCAGCCATCTTCCCACTTCAGGCTATTGCCGTAAGGTGTGTTTACCGCCAGTCCGGCTGCCAGCCTGTCGGTGATCATCCCTGCAGCATAAAAGTAGAAGGGTGTGCCAATTGGGTTGTCTGTTTGGGCCCGGTATGCCGATGGCTCCTGCATCCGGAAAGCGGTGCTGGCAAAAATGCCACTGGCACCGGCTTGTATGCTGAGCGTTTGGGGCATCAATGCCAATGCGCCCGGATTATAGAATGATGCACTGGCATCCAAATTGAGTGAAGTGCCGATGAGGCCCATCCCAATCTGTTTCTGACCGTGCAGGCTTACCTGGTAACCGCCTGCCCACAGCGTTGTACTTGTCATGATAAGTAACAAGGCAATAACAATTGTTTTTCGCATAAGTTAATGGATTTGTAAATAAACGTATGATTATAGTTTCAGTAAAAGGGGCAAATATAGTAAAAAAAATAAACATTAAACAAATGTTTATTGCTTTTTAATAATTAAAACTACTCCCGCCAATGAATTCTCTGAGGATGGAGGTGGGTGGAATGTCAACCGGATTTATTGGAATCAGCAATGACAGCAGCCGTTGTATCCGTTTTGCCTCTTCACAGATCAGTGCATTGTCGCTGTCAAAATCTTTCAGGATTTCCGGGGCATAGTGCGCAAACACGGCAGGTTCATACACCAGCGCAGAGTTAAACAATGCATGTGCACTCTCCTGGTATGGGAAGATGCTTTTGTATTCATTCTGGATAATGTCGGGCCATCGGCTGATAGTTTCCCTGTAGTCATAACCCCTGAAGAGCTGATCGCGGATCATTCGTCGCATCAGCCGGTGATCGGATGTGGACAGGGGCAAATGATCGTGGACGTTTAACGTGCTCAGAGCAGACACATAAAGTCTGAACGATTCAACATCCATCACATCGCGCCAGAGTTCAGGGTTCAGTCCGTGAATCCCCTCCACAATCAGATAGGTGTCCGGGTCAATTACGGTTGCTTGTTTTTCGGGGGTGGCACCCTTCCCGTCAAAATGGTATTTGGGCAGATGAACCGGTTTGCCGGCCAGGAGATCATTGATATTGTTTCTGAACAACTTAAGGTTAAGTGCTGTAATCAGCTCGAAGTTCTTCATCCCGGTTTGGGGATCATCCGGTATTTGGCTATGAGGCAGATAGAAATTGTCGAGCGACAGGGCGATCACTTTCTGCTTCAGGATCCTCAGTTCAATTGCAAGTCTTTTTGCCGAGGTAGTTTTTCCAGAAGACGTGGGGCCAGCGA
Source organism: Bacteroidales bacterium (assembly GCA_003557765.1). Next base: position 2,703 of record PWNO01000224.1, on the reverse strand, counting down.
GGAATATCACCTTCGGTTTGCCTGAATGGCTCAATATGGTGTCGGCGATCTGTGAGATCCTTCTTGCTTGCCAGGCTTCCGAGAGTTTAATGAACTCCGGGAGTCTGCCCTCTGTGATTATGTTGTTCAGTTCGGCGAAACTGGCGATCCCCAGGTAGCGCATGGTCTCTTCCGACTCTTCAAACCCTTGGAAATACTTGCTCTGTATGGTCTTTGCAGGCATCACCCGGTTAAAAAACACCGGATCTGCTATCAGGAAAAACCCTTTCCCAAAAGGCTGGAGCTGAAAATGCTGCAGCCGTTCATAATCCTCAGTAAGATAATTTGGAAAAAACTCCCCGTAGCCATTGAGATGTGCCAAAGGAAATCCATCCAGCTCAATTTGAGGCGTTTTGGAGCGAATCAGATGGATCATATCGTCACGGCCATATTTGTCAAAATAGGCCAGCAGTTCGGAGGTGTTGAGCTGGTCATAACGGATCTTTTCCTGATTGAAGATCATCTTACGGATCGCTTTTTCAATGGCTTGCAATTCTTCATGGGTAGCCTCATGGTCCTGAAAATAGCCATATACGCCACCCGGAATGCTGTAGGCAACATAAAAGGGGTGACCGGCAAGCACCATGGAAGCGGCTTTGTTAAAAAGCACCAGCAATGGCTCCATCAGCCGCCGAAAGGAAAGCTTCACAGCCTCCGGCTTCTGAAATACGTTTGTATTGTATTTAATTGTTTTTTCCATTCCAAAATCCCAACCAATCAACCAATCAACCAAAAAGGATGACAAAGATAATGCATTCGCAATAGCCTGAGACATCTTTTCTTGTTGTCGGCAAGTTGGCTTATTTGAATGGTCTTTCAGGCCGCTTCAGGTATAAAAATGGAAACTGGATGTTGATTTTTATTGTGAATTTGGGAAAATTCACGTAGGTTTGTCCCGAAAAAAAGTATTGATCCACCCGGAAGAAACAAACTCAGCATGATAGACCTGACTACTAATTACATGGGCATGGAGCTTCGCAGCCCTGTGATCGTCGGAAGCTCCGGCCTTACCAAAGACATTAAAAACCTGAAACTGTCAGAAGAAAAAGGAGTGGGTGCCGTAGTTCTTAAATCCTTGTTTGAAGAGCAGATTAAGTTTGAGGTTCGTAAACTATTTTCTTATGATGATGCACAGAGTGCATATACCGAAGCAGAGGATTACATCAGGAACTATGCACGTGAACAAACCCTTGATGACTACCTGAACACCATTCAGGAGGCAAAGAAAAGCATATCGATGCCGGTAATTGCAAGTATCAACTGCACCAGTGCAGAAGAATGGCCCATTTTTGCAAAAAACATTCAGGAAGCGGGAGCAGACGCCTTGGAGTTGAATGTATTTGCACTTCCTGCGAACGAGAATCAAGAGGGTAATGCCTACGAAAAGCTGTATTTCGATGTGATCGAAAATGTTAATAAGCAAATCAATATACCTGTATCCCTCAAAATAGGTTCCCATTTTTCCGGCCTTGCAGAGATGATCAAAAAGCTTTCCTGGAGCGGCGTGAAAGGGATTGTCCTTTTTAACCGTTTCTTTAATCCTGACATTGACATTGACAATTTCCGTATCAAAGCCGCCAACCTCTACAGCGATCCGTCGGAGATCACCTCCTCGCTAAGGTGGATCGCCATCATGGCAGGAAAAGTACAGACAGACCTGTGTGCATCTACCGGCGTACACGACGGGAAAGGAGTTGTGAAACAGCTTCTGGCCGGCGCCCAGGCCGTACAGGTTTGTTCCACACTGTACAAGAATGGTTTTGACCAACTAGATATCATCCATGAGGAACTCAAAGCCTGGATGCAAAAGAATCAGTACAAAAAAATAAGCGATTTCCGTGCGAAAATGAGCCAGAAAATGACCGAAAATCCGGCTGCGTTCCTGCGCGTTCAATTCATGAAGCATTTTGCCGGCATTGAATAGGCGTTTAACAACATAGCCCGATCATCTAAAACCGCTTTAGGCTTTTTTAACACCACGTTTTTGTTCAAAACAAAACATATACATAATTTTGTGTGTTATATTTGTCGTGGTAAATTCACATCATTATAGAACATAAACCAATCAGAAACAAAAAGCTATGAAAGAACCTGCATCAAACAAATCGAATATATATTCATTTTTTATCCTGGCTGGCGTGCTGGGTTTGGCTTTTCTAGGGTATTACCTGATCAGTGAAGCTTCTGAAAAGGCTGTTGAGTCTACAGGTGAATATGTTTCATCGGGACTGGTCATCGATCTTGATGCAGATGGTTTTGACGAAGCAATAAGTGAGGGTGTTGTGCTGGTTGACTTTTGGGCTACCTGGTGTCCACCCTGCCGGATCCAGAATCCGATACTGGAAGAATTGGCTATTGCAGTCAGCGATGTGGCTACTATTACCAAACTTGATGTGGATGATTATGGTAGTGTTGCTAGCCGCTTTCATGTGCGAAGCATTCCAACCCTGATCCTTTTTAAGGATGGAGAAATTGTGGAGCGTTATACCGGTGTTCAGCAAAAGACTACGCTTAAAGCTGCCATTCACAAACACTTGTAAAATAATTATTCATTCATATACAACATATTATTGTCATGGAAAATTTAACAAAAGAGGTATTCAAAGAGAAAGTTTTTGATTTTGAGGCGAACAAAGAGTGGAAGTTTGAAGGGGACAAGCCCTG
>PWNO01000254.1 GCA_003557765.1 Bacteroidales bacterium | reverse complement strand
GTCGCCAAACAGGACCGGGTTGCACCCAACGAGGAGATAACCGATGGTTACACTTTTTTCAGTGCACAGGCCGGCTACCGTATTGACATGGGCGGCCGCCACGTGTTCATCTTCCGCGTGGAAAACCTCACGGACGAATCATACAGAGACCACCTCAGCCGCATCGAAGACAGAAACATCCTGATGCCGGGAAGAAACTTCAATTTTGCGTACCGCTGGTATTTTTAAATCGTTTTGGCACGCTTTTTGTGAATTTATATAGTGAAATGAAAAGGTTTCGTTAATTCTTACCCCCATTCATTTCAAGTTGTTTTGGTTAGTGGATGAAGCCCGGTCTGAAAAGGCCGGGCTTTATTTTAACAAAACCTTCCGCTACTTACAAGTGCTTCCTCAGCCACTCAATCTGTCTTTCCACGGCATCTATGGTAAACTTCGGCTCACGGATGCCATGAGGCTGCCTCGGGTAGGTCACCATCTTTGTTTCCACGCCCAAGCGCTTCAGTGCCACATAAAACTCAAAACCCTGGGTCGGGGGCACGCGTATGTCTTCTTCGGGGTGCAAAATCAATGTGGGAGTGGTCACATTTTCCACATTAAAGATGGCAGAGTGCCGCATATGGCGTTCGTAGTTTTCCCAGTATTCACTTTCGAAGTAGTCGGGAAGGAAGCTCGGGATGTCGGACGTGCCGGTCATGCTGATCAGGTTGGATACGCCGGCACCCATCATCGACGCATTGAAACGGTCGGTTCGGGTGATGGCCATCGACGACATATATCCGCCGTACGACCAGCCCATGATGGCCTGGCGGTCGGGGTCCACCTTACCTTCTTCTATGAGCATATCAAGTCCTGCCAACATGTCATCAAGGTCGGCATATCCCCACTCATTGCGGATCGCAAAGCGGAAGTCCTTGCCATACCCGCCGGATCCGCGGAAGTTGGGCCGGAAAATAAAATAACCCTCGGCAGCGAACTTCTGCAGCGGATAGACGTGGGGAGAAGCCACATAGGATTCACCGAAGACGCCTGTGGGTCCACCGTGCACATGCAGGATCACCGGGTACTGTTTGCCCTCTTCGTAGTCGAGGGGATAGATCAGCGGTCCCTCCATAGGCATCCCGTCCGGTGCTTCCCACCGCATGATGCGGGCTTCGGCAAGCTCACCCTGCTCGTACCCGGCATTGATGTCGGTCAGTCGCACGGGATCAAAGTTGTTCACCTGGGATACGATCACATCCGGAGCCAGGTGGAAGTCCTGGTGGATGGCCGACATCACGGTGCCATCAGCCGAAAGGGAATACCCGCGGAACTGTCCTGACCCTTCGGTGATTTGACGATACACAGCATCCTCACCAGTTACCGGCATTGCAAACAGGTCGACCGACGTGTTATGCAACTCCCAGTAAAAGATCTCATCCCCTGCGGGCGACCATTGCACCATCCGGGGCTCATCGTCGTGGGTTACGCCCAGGCGCGTCATTTCACCGCTGACAAGATTTTTCACCTTGATGACATCGTAACCCGGCCAGTTGGTATCTCCACGGTCGGTGGTGAAGGCCAGATATTGGCCGTCAGGGCTGTAAAGCGGGTTGGTATCGCTGCCACCAAGGTCCACGAGCAACTCCACTGCGCCACTATCTGCCGGCACGGTGGAGATATCGGTATTGGGCCAGTATTCAAGTCCGGGACGTGTCTGGTGGTCGAAAACCAGGGTGGCATCGTCCGGCGACCAGTCGAAACTACCCACGTGGAACTCTCCTTCAGTGAGCCGGGTGATTTCAGCAAGTTCTTTTGATTCCGGATCCACATCAAAAACATAGAGGTGTGCATAGCGCAAATCCTGGTCCACCACGTTTACGTCGCGACGCTCCCGCTGACGTTGTTGCTGTTCCTCACTCAACGGATCTGTCATGGTAAAGGCGATCCGCTCGCCGCTGTTCGACCACTGGTAACGCCCGACGCTGCCTTCTGCAGCAGTCACCTGCCAGGCCTCTCCCCCGAAAGGATTGATCATCCAGATCTGATTGCCATCACCTCCGCGGGCAGAAGTAAAACTCAGATAACCCCCACATGGAGACCACTGCGGGTTCGACGCAGACACGTCGCTACGAGTAAGCTGGTACTGCTGCGCGCCATCGGCACTTACCAGATGAATGTGCGTGAGGTAGTCGCTTTGCTCACCTTCGGTGCGCGGTTCTGACACGGTGAAGGCGACCCAGGTGCCGTCGGGCGAAATGGACGTGCCGCCTACACGTTTGAAGTTTTCAACCATGTATTCCGGCGACCAAAGCTCATCGTGGTCATTTTCCTGTACATCTTCTGCTAAAGCAGGTGGTTGCCCCAGGAAACAGGCTAAAAGTAAAGAAGCAAAGACAAAAAATGTTTTTTTCATTGGTAAAGGATTTTATTTTAGATTTACAATGCGCTAAAACCGGGGCTTATCTTGATATTGCCCGGGGAATGAAAACATATATCCGGTAAATATACAAAAATTCTTATTGAACCCCTGGCGGGGTTCCTTATTCGTGTTGAACCCCTTCGGGGTTCTCCCTGCATTGCATGCAGGTTATTCGTATTGAACCCCTTCGGGGTTCTCCCTGCATTGTATGCAGGGGTATTCGTGTTGAACCCCTGGCGGGGTTCCTTATTCGTATTGAACCCCTTCGGGGTTCTTTGTCCTGGGGGGAAGTGGGGGTTTGTGGGGCCCTGCATTGCATGCAGGTTATTCGTGTTGAACCCCTTCGGGGTTCTTGTTTTGGGGAGGGGTGGGGGTTTGGGCCTATGGCGGGGTTATTTTTGGTGCCTGAGAGCACCTTTTTCTCTTATTTATGGACGAATTATGCTGCAAAAACTATCTTTGCGGTAAAACAACGCGTATGTCTTGGGAACATATTCTTTTGGTTGTGGCTGTGGGTATACTGACGGGGTTCATCAACACCTTGTCAGGAAGTGGATCTCTGATCAGCCTGCCCATCCTGATGTTTATCGGCCTGCCACCGCATGTGGCCAATGGCACAAACCGCATCGGCATCTTCTTTCAGAACCTGGTAAGCACCACCAATTACCACAGAAAAGGCATTCTCGACGTGCGGATGGGCATCGGGGTGGCCATCCCGGCCATCCTTGGCAGCATCGCCGGGGCCTTTGTCGTCACCGGACTGAGTGAACGCGCCGTGGAGATCTCTGTGGCAGTCGTCCTCCTCGTAATGCTGGTCCCACTGTGGTTAAAACCCAGGCAGTGGCTCGAAGGCAAAGACATGACCCAAGTACCACAAAACAAGCTGCTGCGTTTTGTCATTTTCTTTTTCGTGGGAATGTATGGGGGCTATATCCAGGCGGGCGTCGGAATTTTCCTGCTGTCAGCCCTCGTGCTGAATGCCGGTTACGATCTGGTCAAAGCCAATGCCCTCAAGGTGTTCATCAACCTAATATTTACGCCTTTTGCCTTGGGCGTGTTCATATACCTCGGTCACGTCAACTGGGGTGTCGGCCTGGTGCTGGCCCTGGGCAATGCCATCGGCGCCTGGTTTGCAAGCCAGTGGTCCGTAGCCTGGGGGCCGGTCTTTGTGCGATATGTGCTGGCCGTCGTGATCCTGGGTTCCGGAATCAAGCTGTTGTTTTTCTGATTGATTAAAAAAATCATCCACAGATACACACAAATTTATTTTCACAAATGCCCACAAATGTCCAGGGCAACCAAAGACAACCAAAGTACTGTCCCGAAAGATCCCTCCGTGACAATATCAGGACCAGCAAAGTATGGCCCTGACCATATCATCACACCCACCCCAGGCAACTACGGGCAGTTCAAGCATTGTCACTGGACAGCCTGAGCCCTGACTTCGGACAGGTCAAGCCATGTCCCTGCAACAGATCCCTCCTGGAAATAACCAGTGCCATGACAACGCTACTTTAACCGGCCAAAGGCTTGCTCTTTTTCCTTATATCTGCAAAATAAAAATTATACGTAGCTAAAGCTATGCGCAGGTTTTCTTTTTGTGATCTGATAAAAGCCTCTGCGACTTAACCGACACAGTAGCATTGACACGACACCAGGTGGGGGCGGCCAGGTCCGGCATTAACACATATTACCGCCGCATAAGCCTCCACAAATCCCTAAGCCAGTGACACAACACAAATACCCTGATGCCTCACAAAAACCAACCTCATAACCCCTTAACGTTTATCCCATGAGGTTTTTCACGTTCGTTCGGAATGACGAACCTCAACCTTCTCCTAAACCTTAGCCTCAAACATATTATCTTTGCAATAAGTCTATTAAGCATCCGGTTATATAAGATAAGTTTAACAACACAGCAACATGTCTTCCGAACAAAACTGGTATGCCATTTACACGCGATCGCGCTATGAAAAACGGGTACACACTTATCTGCAAAACGATGGTGTGGAGGTGTACCTGCCGCTGGTAAAACGCTGGCGCGTTTGGAGTGACCGAAAAAAACAGGTAGACATGCCCCTGTTGCCGTCCTACCTGTTCGTCAAAACCCATCCCGGAAAGTCAACACAGTATTTTGCCATCCTCAGCACCCCGGGTGTTGTTCGTTTTATTACCTTTGAAGGTATGCCTGTTGCCATTCCCGAACAGCAGATTGCCGCGCTTAAGCGGCTGAACAGCCAGGGCGTCGATATGGAGTGCATGTCCGAATGCCCGCCTCCGGGGAGTCCCGTTAAGGTGGTACAAGGGCCAATGAAAGGATTTACCGGTGAGGTAGTCACCATCGGAAAAAACAAAAAAATCATTTTGCGGCTGGACACCATGGACAAGTGTATCACCCTGAATATTCCGCTGGCGATGGTGGAAGCGGCAGGGAAGAAGTAAGAAGTATGCAGTAAGAAGCAGGAAGTATAAAGTAATAAGGTTAAGACATTGGCGTTGCATTGTTTCTGGTTTGTCGCAAACAGCAACACACAATCAGCAAGTTAACTCACAAAATAAGAGAAATCGTTTTCAAATCGTTGCTCTTTGGCAAACCGCTTGGCAATAATTGCGACAAGGCTTACAGGAGTACGAACATCCAAACAACGCAACGCTATTGAGGTTAAGATTAAGGTTAAAGTTGAGGTCGAGAGTGAGGCAGTTTGCGGTTTGAAGTTACCCGGGGCATTTGTGGGCATCTGTGAAAACTATTTGTGTTAATTTGTGGATAACTTCAACCCTCTTTGCCCTGGCACAAAACACAGCAGACCCGGACATTTCGACCTTTGGACCTTTTGACTTTTAGACATTTGACTTTTAGATATTTGTGATATGAAAAAAATTCTATCCGTGGTGGGTACCAGGCCCAACTTCATCAAGATCGCTCCCCTGGCCAAGGCCTTCAAAAAGTACCGCAAGGAAGTGAAGCACTTGCTGTGCCACACCGGTCAGCACTTCGACAAACGCATGTCGGAAATCTTTTTTGACGAGCTGAGCATGCCAAAACCGGATTTTAACCTTGGGGTGGGCGGTGGCAGCCACGCCTCGCAGACCGCACGCATCATGCTGGAGCTGGAAAAGGTGATCGTTCAGGAAAAACCACATCTCGTGATCGTGCCTGGCGATGTCAACTCCACGATGGCCGCAGCACTCGTGGCATCTAAGATGGGCATCCCGGTAGCCCACGTGGAAGCCGGCCTGAGGAGCTTCGACAAAACCATGCCTGAGGAAATCAACCGCATCGTGACGGATGTGGTCTCTGACTTCCTCTTCGTGACGGAACACAGTGGCATGCATAACCTGCGCGATGAGGGCGTGGACGACAGCAAGATCTTCTTTGTGGGCAATACCATGATCGACTCGCTGGATGCTCAGTGGGATGCCGTGGAAGCGAACACGGTCACCGACAGGCTCGGCCTTACAAAAGGCCGGTACATTGTTGCCACCTTCCACCGGCCCACCAATGTAGACGATAAAGAGAGCTTATCTGACATCATGAAGACTATGGGCAAGCTCGCGGGCGAACGGAAGCTGGTCTTCCCGGTACATCCGCGCACCCGGAAAAACATCCGTACTTTCGGCCTGGACAAACAGATTCCAAACAGCCTTTTACTCACAGAGCCTCTTGGCTACCTGGAGTTTCTCTCGCTGATGCGTTATGCCGAGCTGGTGATCACCGACAGCGGGGGGATACAGGAGGAAACCACCTATATGGGCGTGCAATGCATCACGGTAAGGAAAAATACCGAACGGCCCGTGACCATCGATGTGGGCACCAACCAGCTGGTGGGCGTAAGCATGGAGAAGGTGGAGCGCACGGCCATGGACATCCTGGATGGCGTCACCAAGCCGGGGCGCATCCCCGAATTGTGGGACGGGAAGGCCGCGAAACGCATCGCAGAAATCATCATGCAGCATAAGGAGTAAGCAGAGTATCCCCCGAATTCCATCCGGGGATATTCAATGTTAAACCCCTGTGGGGGTTATCCTGCGTGTGGCGATCACGGGAGAGATCATGAGGTGCTCCTTTGAGTATCCCGTAGGTCTATTCGGGGCAGTATCCCCCGAATTCCATCCGGGGATATTCAATGTTAAACCCCTGTGGGGGTTATCCTGCGTGTGGCGATCACGGGAGAGATCATGAGGTGGTCCTTTGAGTATCCCGTAAGTCTATTCGGGGCAGTATCCCCCGAATTCCATCCGGGGATATTCAATGTTAAACCCCCTGTGGGGGTTATCCCCGAAGTCCCTTAAGGGAGAAAAGCGTCCAATATTCCAAAACCACCATAAAAAACCATGTGGCACCAGCTGACAAATCTTTGGGACAATCTTCGCATCAGGCAGGCTGCCATCCTCTATGTGGCCAGCTTTGCAGGCATTCCACTGGCCATCTTCACGAGCATCGTCTTCACACGCTTTCTCGGACCACAAGGCTATGGTGACTTTGCCTTTCTCGACAGCCTTTTCGATTTCGCCAGGGTCATCTTCCCACTTGGGTTCTTCTTTGCCAGTAACCGGGCCCTGGTACTCAACAGCGACAGGCAAAAAGCCCGTGAATATTACGGAGCATCCCTTGTCATCCTGTTCTTGCTTTTTCTGGTGATGGCAGCTGCCATGGTCCTATACGGGCTTCTCGACAGCAACCTTGCAGACAAAGGGCTCAGGGGCTTTTTTTTCATGCTGCTCCCCTTCGGATGGATCTTCCTGCTGACGCCCTATTACGACAATGTGCTTCATGCCGATAACCGCATCCAGGAGCTGGCAGCCACACGGTTTTTTCCTAAAATGATCACCTTTGCCGTCGCCTTGCTCTTGTTTTTTGCCGTAAATGACTTTACAGGCAACCGCCTTGCCGTGGTATGGGCCGCTTACCTGGGTGCCTTCTTCCTGGTTTACCTGTTAGTCTTTATTCGCCTGAACGTCTCTTTCCAAAGCCTGAAAGCAAGGCTTTGGCAGATCAACCATTATCACAGGCAATACGGGGTGCACCTTTTCGTGGGTAACGTCTTCAGCCTTGGATCCGTGGCGCTCACCGGCATTTTGATCAGCTATTTCAGCACTGACAACACCGGGGTAGGCTTTTTTGCCCTCGCAGTGGCCATATCACGTCCCCTTGCCCTGGTTCCGGGTGTCATCGCAGCAACCTGGTTCAAGGATTTCGCCAGCGAACAACATATTCCCGGACGACTGGCCGGAATAACCTTGCTCCTCACCATGCTGGCCCTCGGCGCACTATTACTGCTGGCCGGACCTTTCATCCGCTATTTCTACAGCGACGACTTCCTGCCCGTAATCAGCCTTGTATATGTGGCTGCACCCGCCATGTTTCTATATGGATGCGGGGTTTTCATTAATCGCTTCCTGGAAGCACACGGCCGGGGCGTGGCCATCCGCAACGGCTTCATCATTACCGGCCTCATCCTGCTTGTTGCCAACCTTTTGCTTATACCCGCCTACGGCCCCTGGGGTGCAGCAGTAGCCATGGTCATCGCCAGCGCAGTTTACCTCATAGCGATGATTATCAGTTATCAGGGACGTGCGACATAAATCCAGGTTGTTTTGCATTGCCCGTTTAAACAACTGCAGCTTTTTTCCTGTTTCCCTTGTATAATATCCAAAGTGGTTGTAAGTTTGGAAAGGCAAAAGAGATCACCATATGACACTGAATGAAATCAAGGCGCCCGTTGATCACCACATGAAGGCTTTTGAGGAGCGTTTCAAGGAAGGCATGAAGAGCCAGGTGCCGTTGCTCGACAAGATCACCCGGTACATTGTGAAGCGCAAGGGGAAACAGATCAGGCCGTTGTTTGTGTTCTTTTCGGCCGGCACTTTTGGTGAGATCAGTGATCGCACCTATCGGGCTGCCACATTGATTGAGTTGTTGCATACCGCCACCTTGATCCACGATGACGTGGTAGACGACTCCAACGAAAGGCGCGGCTTCTTTTCCCTCAACGCCCTTTGGAAAAACAAGATCTCCGTGCTCGTTGGTGACTACCTGCTCTCACGCGGCCTGTTGCTCTCGCTCGACGACGACGATTTTGACCTGTTACGCATCGTAGCCAACTCGGTCAAGGAGATGAGCGAAGGAGAGCTGATGCAGATAGAAAAGGCCCGGAGCCTCGATGTGGAAGAAGATGTTTATTTTGAGATCATCCGCAAGAAGACCGCGTCCCTGATTGCTTCCTGTATGGCCTGTGGCGCTGCCTCACTGCGTGTCTCCGATGCTGAGGTGGAACGCATGCACAAGGTAGGCGAGACTGCAGGCATCGCCTTCCAGATCAAAGATGACATCCTTGATTTTAACTCCGGCAAGTCCACAGGAAAGCCCAGTGGCGCAGACATCAAGGACCAGAAGATGACCCTCCCGTTGATATACCTGATGAAAACGGTATCTTACAAAGAACGCAGGCACATCATCAACACCATAAAAAACCACAGCCAGGACCCTGAGCGGGTGACCGAGTTGATTCACATGGTTCACGAAAAGGGCGGCATTGATTATGCCCGCGAATATATGCACATTTATAAGGACCGGGCCATAGAGCTGCTCAGGGAGTTACCTGATGTGTCATCCCGCCATTCGCTTGAGCAGCTGATCGAGTTTACTGTGAGTCGGGAGTTATAGCGTCTCCGGCCATGGTCTCAGCAAGTTTTTCTTCCACCAATTGCGCATGTGCCCGCAGGTGCGTATGATAGGTGATGTGCAGCACGGTTTGGCCTTCAGCTGCTTTTGCCACGCTGACCTCTGGTGCCGGCGACACGAGCCATGGCATGGCCAGCAGGGCGTCCATCAGCCGCTTTTGCATTTCGCGGGGGGTATGACCAGGCAGCAGGCCTACTTCCAGGTGGTGCGGGAGGTTGTCTTCCTGACCTGGCGGCAGCGTGATGAGCTCCTGGTTAAGCCGGGAATAGGGTATCCGCACCGTCTCCCCATCATCATTCACAACTTCAATGGCCAGGCTTCCCAGCTTGCAGACCTTACCCGATACCGTTGTGGTACGTATAAGCTGTCCGGTTTCAAGCGACTTTTCCGTCCTGATGACCACCCCGGCTATAAAGTCGCGGAAGACATACCAGCCCAGCGCGGCGAGCAAGAAGACGACCATCACCACCAGAATTGTATCCAGGAAGAGCGCATCACCGAAGAACACGTGTGCCCCCCAGAAAGCATAAGCAATCCAGACGGCCAGCTCCAGGACGGGAAGTCCCCTTTTGCTTCCTTTGCGAAGCGATTGGCGGACGAATGAGGCCTGGCTGATGCGCCGAAGCAACCAGAAGGCGACAGCAATCACCAGGCCGGCAAGAATGAATGCCAGGATGTTCATAAGCGTTTTCTCTTTTGCAGTTGTTCTGTCAGGTATAGGTCCAATCCAGGACGAATGGCGTATACGCCGGTGAATTTTTCGACCAGGACACCCGCGCGCACCAGCTTTCTGATCTCCGCCATAACCTCTGCTTTGGGTAGCTGCAGGTTGGCTGCCAGCGTATCTGGAGTAAACCGCCGGTTGACCACAAATTGTTGGAGATAAAACCACTGTTCCGGTCGCACTGCGTCGAAAGCTTTGGCAGCGGGCACCTGGAAGCTGCGGATCTGCATTTGTGCGCCCGAGACTTTTGTCACGGCAGCCAGCCATAGCTGCATGGCAAGTCCGGGGTTTCCGTAAGAGAGGTTAAAGAGCATATTGAACATTCTGGCCTGGTCCAGGGCCGTCATCTGCTCCTCGCCCTTCTTTTTCCATGTAAAGCGCATGCCACCAGCCTGATGCCTGAGCATGATCAGCTCCTTAAGTTCACGTGCATCAAAAGGTTCACAGGTGACGACAGCCAGGGCATAATCCATGAGTCCGGTCTGGCGGTTGATCAGCTCAAGGGCATAGGGGTTTACGTTCATCACGAACAGGGCCTTATGGCCATACCTGTCGATCAGGTCCGTGAGCATACGGATGATGGCATCTCCTCCGGGACGCCGCTCCCACCAGAGGCCCAGGTCCTGGATGATGATGGCCTTGCCGGCAGGAAGCGCCCTGAACACGTCATCAAGGCTTCTGTTTTGCGCGCCCAGGGCCTCCAGCAGCTTCTGCGTGAACAGTCCGGTGTCGGCCGAACACGCCTGGGGAGCCCTTACGGCGTGGATGTGGTCGCGGCTGAAATGCTTCTCGGTGACCCGGCGTGAAAGACTGGACTTTCCTGATGTTCGCCCTCCGGTGATGATGAGCGCCCCGGGAAAGCCAGACTTAAAACGCCCAATGGCGGTTGCACATGCCTGCATCTCAGCCTCCATCCCCACCCAGAAGTCATCACCTGCACCCGACTGCCCGCTGAAGAGGGATCCATAATAAAATGGCAGGTGTCTGAGAACATCTTCCGATGGGGTGACGGCCTCGGCAAAGGCAATTATCGCGTCATTCGACAGCATTGCGCTGCCTTGCTGCTTCTCTACGTGGCTGATCCACAGCTGGCCTTCACTCTTGCCATACAGCAGGCTGACAAAACGGTCGCCTGCAATCCTGCGCATTCGCTGCCACTGCCGGGCAAGCTCCCGTGCCACCCCTTTGTCGGCCTCGGGCTCCCGCGAACGCTTTTTGAGAACCAGGCTGGACTTGCTGATGGTGGCCGCCGAAAGGGGCTCAAAAGCCTTGTGGAGATTGTCAGACAAGGTGTTTTCCAGGTCATTGGCCAGCTGCGTGATGTGTGCCCGTTCCTGTCTGATCTTTTCCAGAAAGTTCTTTGTCAGCTCCACAGATTGTTGCCATTGTGCGTCCTGATCACTGGCAACATCTTCCTTGCTTTCACTCTCCATGTTGAAATTAAAGAGTCGGACAAGGTCTTTGACGCCCGCCACAATTTCAATCAGCCTGACCCCGGTATCGTGTGTCTTTTTAATTCCCGGATCGATAAATGCCGATCCAAGATAGTATTCAACAGTCTTGCGGAACCGCACCTCCACCTTTAGAGATTCTGAAAAGGCCGTCTCTTCAATCTTTTCGGCCATCTGTTCTCCAGCAATCTCCATCTTGTCCGGGATGTCGGTCAGCAACTCCCGTAGCTCCGCATAAAAGCCCTGGTAGATATCCGAAACCGCTGGTGCCTGCAGGCTTTCGTGCTCCAGGCGCCTGGAACCCAAAGCCGGCTGACCATGCTTGTCCAACAGGTGCTCTGCAGCCTTTTCGTAAGCCTCCAGCTTTAGCAACAGCTCGGTGTGCACCTTGGCATGCAGGTCTAAGTGGAATTTTTCCATCCTGGAACGTATGCGGCTTCGCAACTGCAATACCATAAAGTCAATATTGGCCTTGTTGATGAAGGAAGCCATATTGGACTGCCATTTGGATGCATAATCCAGGATCTGCTCCAACATTTCGGGGTTTTCCTTAGCCCTGGCGGCAAGCTTGTTGCTGCGGATGTTAGCACCGGTGCTTTCCAGGTGATGACTGAACAGCTCCAGGTCGTGCAACAGGCCTTCATAGATCTGCTTGCCCATGTCGTAGTGCGCACGCCGGCAGTCGTTCTCCATCACCATGAGGGCAGCAAAAAACCTGCTTCGTTCCATCCTGAGCAGCTCACGCATCCTGGAAATGTTTTCCGCATCTCGCCACACTTTTTCGATCAGCTCATATACGCCATACACCAACTTCCGAAGCCCGGCAATCTCCTCAAAACTATGGCGGGTATGGTCAATCATCAGGTTTTGCAGCTGTTTTAGCCGTTTATAATAAAGAAAATACCGGGCAGCAGGCAATACCCGCACCTTATGCTTTACCGGGCGACTGGAGAGCTTGGCCACCAAACGTTTCCGAAGCTTATACAGGCGGATACCAAAGCCGTCCTGCTTTTTGATCACCAGTTCTGAACCGGTCAGCTTGATCCGTATCTTTTCGGGCATGACGTTAATCATGGCACGCAGGGCATCCAGGTATGCTTCATTGGCTTCTTGCAGCACCCTGACGGACTCTGGCAGTCGTTGATCGCGGATATGCTGCAGTTGCCGCTGCGCGTGGAAGGCAAAATCGTTAAGCAGTCGAAGGAAGGCCTTTTCCCGCTCGTTCTCCTTCTTTTCTGATACAGCTGCTTCCAGGGCTCCAAGGTTGCGGTTCAGGAAGTGCCTAAGCTCAGGAAACACCCGCAAGGATTGTTTTAGCATGCGCTCCGGACCTTCTTCAAAATACTTTTCCGCAAAATGGCCTGAGCGCTGACCAATGTTATGGACCTTATTGGCAATGATTTCACGGGAGGAGAGGGACAGTTGCCTGAAGACATCTGCAGAAGGCCGCTCCTCCGGCTGTTCTGTATCCAATTCATCATCCCGCAGATCCTCTTTGATCACACTGACACGATCAAAAAAGCCGGATGGAGACAAAAACAAGGCCGTGCCCACACTGTCGGCCAATCTGTTTGCCTGCGCCAGGGCAGCTTCATACTCTTTTGGTGTAATGTCGGGTAGCTCCAGGAGACATAGGTCAGTATTCCCGGACTCTGCACCTACGATATGGTGTTCGGGCAGTTGTTCAACCGCATTATCGATCACTCGCACGTCGGCCTGCATCCGGTTGTTTTCCAGTATCTGATTGACCAGGCTATGGATGGCATCAGCTTGTGCGCTGTCATTGTTGATAACCAGGATGCGGATGGCTGCTGTGCGCCAAAGGTGGCTGCTGGTGATGTATTTCAGCAGGAATATTGCCAGCGAAAGTCCCCTCCCAGATCCTTTCCACCAGATGTCGATGGTCTTATACTTTCCAAAGCCGCGTTCCTTGTCGTAGGAAAGGAAAGTGCAGTTATAGTCCTGCCGCTGGAGGTTATGAAGCAGGCCGGCAAATTTTTCCGGCTTGCGTGTGTTTCGCGGCCAGCCCATCAGTACTGTGTTGGGTTCGAAGCCTGTAAAGCCATAGACGCGGGAGATCATGTCGATGCCTTCATAGACGTCGCGGCAGGTGTGTCGTCGTGTAAAAACCCCCTTGCGTTCCGCCGGCTGTCCTACCAGTCCAGCCTCTTTGATCCCGAAAAGTACGTCACCTGAAGGGTGTTCTGACAGTTCAAAGTTGGTAAACACGCCCAGCTTGCCTACCAGCGCCTTTCCCATCTCAATGAGGTGGGGACGGTTTTTTTCGCCACCGCTGAACAGCATCACGTTTGGACGCCAGTGTTGCAGCCTTTTGTCACTTCCACTGAGGCGGGCCAGTCCGGTCTTGACGAGCGAGGACCACACGCCCGTCCAGGTGTCGCCGCTTTGGAGTGCCAGTTCTTTCTTCTTCAAAAAGAGAAACAGGGCGATGAGCACCACAGAAGCCACGATCAGCGCGGCAAAATCCAGCTGGATCATCACCACGATGCATGCGAGGGCCCCGATGATGCTTACAAAGCGCGGAATTTTGAAGGAAGGCCTGAAGTCGCTGCCCGCCCAGCTTTCGATGGCATAGGTGATGTTGAGGAAGCCGTATATGATGATGAAGAAGGTGGTGACGATACGTGCGATCACGTTGAGTTCTCCGATGAGGATGCCTGCCAGGGCGATCAGGAAGGCGACCACCAGTGCGTTTCGTGGTTCGTTGGAGGCACCGTGGCCGCGGGCAAAAAAGCCTGGCAGGATGCGGTCTTTGGCCACCGCCTGGAGGATGCGCGGGGCGCCCAGGATGCTGACCATCCCCGATGAAAGGGTGGCCGCAAGGATCCCTGCGATGACCAGGGCTGGTACGCGCGAGATGGCAAAGAGCACCTGGGAGTCATGTATCAGCAGCTGCCTGTCGACGGTAAAGGCAAAAAACAGGGCCAGGCCGAGGTATACCAGCAAGCCGACCAGGATGGCCAGGATGGTGCCCAGGGGGATATCCTTGCGTGGGTTCCTGAGGTCGCCCGACATCGACACGCCAGCCTGGAAGCCGGTGACTGCAGGGAAAAAGATGGCGAAAAGAGCGATCCAGGGCAGGGAGCCATCCACTGTGCCCAGGATGGGCTCACGGGGTGCCAGTTCGTGGCTTCCCGCAAAGATGGATAGCAAGGACAGGATGATGGCACCCATGATCAGGTATTGGGCCTTGATGGCCAGCGAGGTGCTGATGAAGGTGATCACGGTGACCGCCAACAGGGTGATCGTACCCGCCAAGCGAATGTTGTTAAGCGTGGGTTCCAGTCCGAGGATGGGCAGCAGGGTCTCGGCAAAACCAAGCAGGTAGAGGCTCACGCTGAATGACAGGCCGACAAACAGGGCCACGCCCAGTGTGCCGCCAATGGGCAGGCCCAGGCTTCGCGAGATGATGTAATAGCTGCCGCCGGTCTCTACGCGCTTGTCGGTGGCCACGGAAGCCACGCTCAGGCCCGTGCTCACGGAGATAATATGCGCCACCAGGATGATGCCCAGCACTGACCACAGTCCGGCTTGCCCTACGATCCAGGGTAACCGCAAATACATGATCACACCCAGGATGGCCAGAATGGAGGGGGTAAAAACTCCGGAGAAGGCGCCGAATTTCTTTGCTTTAGCCACTGTTCAGGGTTTTTGATAAAAGTAAAGACATGAAATGCCCATGACAAGATTTCTGACACACAGGAGGATGATTATTGTCAAGGCACGTTCAGACTAAGTAGGCTTTTGGCTATTAGCCATTGGCAAGAAAGCCAAGAACTAAAAGCCAAGAGCAAATAGCAATCCTGTTAAAAACATAAACGTCAAATAACCAATAATTTGAAAAAATATAAACACATGAAATGAGCCATGCCAATATATTGACGCACACGAGAATGATTATCTCATGGCGAGTTTGGCTTCGCCGAGCTCGCAAGTGCTCGGTTCATGTGCCCGAAATATAAAAAATATAAACACATGAAATGATAACTTTGACGATCATTATTGCTTGGCGGTTTTGGCTTCATCGGACCCGCAAAGCACCCGGTTCATGTGACCAAATTAAACAAATTATAAACACAATAACAGGGATATGCCAAATATTATTCACAAACAAAAGGGTGGTTTTTGCGCACCGGGCACTTAGCGCTGCACATCAGGGGTAAAAAGCAGGCAGCAGGCAGGCTGATTGTTGCGTTTTGCAGCGGGTGTCCACTGTTTTTCTAAGCAAAATTCAGGAAGGATCAAGGTGCTATTCGCATTTTTATTTATACCTTTGGTCAAGACCTGTTGGTTTTTCTGAATTATTCATTAAAAATTTAAGTCATGAAAAAAATATTCGTATTGCTTATTGCTTTAACTATGATGGGAGCCATTCACACACCAGTGCAGGCTCAGGCAAATTTTGAACCGGGCCAGCTTGGTATCACTGTTGGTGGTTCTTATGGCCTGGACATTGAAGAACCGGCTTTTCGTGCAGGCCTGACTTACTTTCTGACACAAGAGTTCAGGGCTGGTGTTGACTTTACCTACTGGATGCTGGAAGATGTCCTGTTTGAACATCAGGAGATAAGCAACACCGGGTATGAGATCAACGCAAACCTGCACTTCCTGTTTTTAACAGGCCAAAACCTGGTGATATATGCTGCGGGCTCAGCAGGCCTTCACTTTGCAGGCACTTCGTCAGACATTCCTGAGTTTGACACTACTGATTCTGAATTTGCCTATGGTGCCGGACTTGGTGTGGAGTTAAATTTCGGTATGCTCTCGTTTTTTGTGGAACCCAAAGTTTTCCTTAATGGTTTTGACCAGCTAAAGCTCAACGGCGGTCTGCGACTGTATTTATAAGCATTATGCACCTGGTGTTGTGTCAATGTTGCTGTGTCGGTTAAGGCGCAGCAATTTTTCTCAGTTCAAAATAGAGAACCGCGGATAGCATAAGCTATATGATGGTTTTATTTTGCAGAGATGAGGGAAAAGATCAAGACTTGGGCCGGCTAAAGTAGCGTTGATATGGCACCAGGCGCGCGCTGTGCGGTTACCTTTTGCAGGTACCCGATGCAACCTGTAATCAGCATAAACGTCTTTTTAAAGCATAAAATTCCCGGCATGAATCGTGCAACACCGGCAATGTCATTGTCCAGCATTTTTCTGTTTTTAACGCTGCCGTTTTTATCAGCCTTTGCCACCGAGGGGGAATGGCGGACAGAAGATGTACAGATCAACCTGAGCACCCCCTACCACGCCCTGCAGACCCATCTGCATTTTTTGCAGCCCGGCAATTATGATGAGGAGAAGGCGTCGCGGGCGTTCCTGCATCCGGAGCTCGACCCGGAAGAGGCAAGGGAGGCGGCAGTGAAACTTAAACAGGTTTTTGACGGCAGGGGCTATTACATTGAGGTCGATGATGCGCCCGCAGACCCGGACCACCTGGATACCATCCACAATGCACACCGCTATGCACCTACGCATCATCTGCCACAGATCTACCTGGCCAAACGTGGAGACCGCTGGCTCTATAGCCTGGAAAGCATCCGCGAAATCGACCGCCTGCATCGCGAGGTCTTCCCTTTTGGTCCGGACCTGCTGATTGAGTTATTTCCCCGCACGGGGCAGTTCAAGTTTGCCGGCCTCTACCTGTGGCAGCACCTGGGCATCCTGTTGCTGATCCTTTTCAGTTTTCTCATCCACAAGCTGCTCACCTACCTGATCAACAAGTTGCTTTACAAAGGGGCCTCTAAAATGGGATACGACAGACTGGTGCGGCCCTACCTTCTGCCTGTGGCCAGACCTCTCAGCCTCTTTGCGGTCTTCCTCTTCATCCTCGTTGTATTTCCGGTGCTGCAGCTTCCCGTGGAGACTGCACGCTACTTCACCTTTGCCTTCCGCGCCCTGTTGCCACTGTTCGCCACCGTGATGTTCTACAAGCTGGTGGATGTCTTTTCACTGTATCTCGAAAAGATAGCCGGTGAGAGTGGCAGCAGCCTCGACAACCACGTGATTCCCATCATCCGGAAGGTGCTCAGGGTGTTTGTGGTGATCGTCGGCGGATTGTTCATTCTGCAAAACCTGGAGGTAAACATCACCGCCCTGCTAGCCGGTTTGTCCATCGGCGGATTAGCTATTGCGCTGGCTGCGCAGGACACCCTGAAGAACTTCTTTGGCTCTCTGATGATCTTCATCGACAAGCCTTTCTCTGTAGGGCACTGGATCACGAGCGGCGACATGGACGGGACCGTAGAGGAGATCGGCTTTCGCTCCACACGCATCCGGACCTTTCGCAACTCCTTGATATACGTGCCCAACGGCAAGCTGGCCGACGCCTCCATCGACAACCATGGCTTGCGCAAATTCCGGCGGTTCTTCATGCACATCGCCATCACCTACGACACGCCACCCGACCTCATCGAGGTTTTCGTAGAAGGCCTTCGTAAGATTGTGGAGGAACACCCCAAAACACGCAAGGACTTTTACCTGGTGGAATTCAATGAGATGGGCGACTTCTCCCTCAAGATCATCTTCTACATCTTCTTTGCCGTACCCACCTGGGCGGAAGAGCTGCGACACCGCCACGAAGTCCTTATTGAGATCGTGCGCCTTGCCGAAAAGCTGGGCGTCCGTTTCGCCTTCCCGACAAGCACCCTGCACATGGAAAACTTTCCTGGCAAACGCAGCCTCACGCCGCAGTACGACATGACGATGGAGGAGTTTAAAAAGGAGATGGCGGATTATTTTAAGAAATAAGGGTTGTATGAACAGGTTAGCCTGAATAATGCCGCCCAGGTCAGGCAGAGGCATTGTCGTTGCCTTTTGAAGCCCCGGCGCTGCTGATCTTTTCCTGGTCACCCTTGTGGGAGACAGGTGCTCCGACAACATCGGTATGACCATCAGCGGGTAGGTCCTCTGCGGACTGTCGTTCTTCCGCTGACTGGTTGTCTTCTGCCGGCAGCCCTGCTTCAGCGGCATGTTTTTTCCCCGGAACTGTAAAAAACCTTTTCTGGAAGATGATAATTGCAAAGACTCCGCTGGTGATGGCGGCATCGGCGATATTGAATACGGGACGGAAGAAGACAAAGGGCTGGTCGCCCCAGAAGGGAACCCAGGAGGGGAATGTGCCGGTGATCAAGGGAAAATAAAGCATGTCAACGACCTTTCCGTGCAGAAAGGTGCCGTATCCGCCTTCTTCCGGCAGAAACTGGGCTACCTGGCCGTGGCTTTCATTAAACAACATGCCGTAAAAGGCACTGTCGATGATGTTACCAATGGCGCCGGCAAATATCAGTGAGACGCAGGTAATTAAACCCTTATGTGCCTTTTTTAGGACAAGCCGATGTAAGTACCAGCCAATCAGCACGACGGCCAGAATCCGAAACACGCTAAGGAAGAGTTTGCCGTATTCGCCGGAAAACTCCATCCCAAAAGCCATCCCGTAATTCTCCGTGAAATGGATGATAAACCAGTCGCCCAGCACGGGAATACTCTCTCCCAGGGTCATATTGGTCTTGACCAGGACCTTGCTCACCTGGTCGGCCAATAGCACAAGCAGCAAAACAAGCCAGGGGATGTGTTTTCTCTTCAAGCCGGAAAGAAGTTATTGTTGGCCGGGATGGCCAGGGTGTCAGGTTTCATTGGGTTTGCGGTTCATCTTGGCTTCGATGCTCAGGGTGGCGTGGGGTACGCTCCTGAGGCGATCTTTGGAGATGAGTTTGCCCGTCACACGGCAGATGCCATAGGTTTTGTTTTCAATGCGGATCAATGCATTCTCCAGGTCACGGATGAACTTCTGCTGACGAGCGGCCAGCTGGCTGTTCTCCTCCTTGGAGAGCACCTGCGACCCTTCCTCCAGGATCTTGAAGGATGGGGAAGTATCGTTGGTGTCATTGGCGTTTTGGGTCGTGTATGCCTCCGTCAACAGTTTCAGACCGTCGCGGGCTTCTTCAAGTTTCTTGTTGATGATCTCTTTGAACTCCTGGAGTTCTTCATCTGAGAATCGTGTTTTCTCGCGCTTATTGTCCATAGCTCATTCCTTTCCTTTATTTGGTTTTCTTTTTTATTTGCACATTTGTTTTCAGATCCTCGGCCAGGTCTACTGTGACCTTATCATCCGACTGTATTTCATCAATATAACATAGATTTATGGCCAGTGTTTCCGAACAAATATAATCATTATTATTTACAATTGCATCGGTAATGTCGTCGTGCTTTTCTACCTGCAGTTCGATTTTGTCCGTGACTTCAAAACCCTTGTCTTTCCTAAGGTTTTGTATCCTGTTGATGAGCTCGCGGGCGATGCCCTCGTTGCGCAGTTGGTCGGTCACGGTAACATCCAGGGCTACAGTGAGCATGCCGTCGTTGGACACCAGCCACCCGGGGATATCTTCCGATAAGATCTCAACGTCTCCAAGGGTGATCTCCAGCTCCTGGCCTTCCATGTCGATGATTACCTTGCCCTCCTGTTCGATCCGGCGGATTTCGTCCTGATCAAAGCCATTGATACGTGCGGCAATTTGTTTCATCAGCTTGCCATATCGCGGGCCCAAGGCTTTGAAGTTGGGCTTGATCTTCTTCACGAGCACGCCTGCGGTGTCGTCCAGGTATTCGAGCTCTTTCACGTTTACCTCTGACAGGATAAGTTGTTCCACGTCTTCGAGCTGTGCGCGGAAACGTTCATTCAGCACAGGCACCATGATCTTCTGCAGCGGCTGCCGCACCCTGATGTTGACCTTCTTACGGAGGGCCAGCACCATCGAGGAGATCTTCTGGGCCAGCTGCATCCGTTCTTCCAGGTCCTTGTCGATCATGGCGGCATCGGCCTGCGGATAGTCGGTAAGATGCACCGAAGACACAGGTTGGCGTTCACTCACGCGGTTGAGGTCCAGGAAGAGCCTTTCGCTGAAAAACGGGGCGATCGGCGCGGATAGCATCGCCAGCACTTCGAGGCAGCGATAGAGCGTCTGGTAGGCGGAAATCTTGTCGCCGGTATAATCGCCTTTCCAGAAGCGCCGGCGGC
>PWNO01000206.1 GCA_003557765.1 Bacteroidales bacterium | reverse complement strand
AAAGCCAATGTGCGTACCACACACGCAGCCCGTACCGGGCTGAATCCAGCCCTGAAGATCGCTTTTGCAGGCGGTAGCGTTATGGGTCTGGCGGTTGTCGGGCTAGGCATATTGGGTCTGAGCCTTCTGTTCATTATCTATGCTCACCTGTTTGGCACTGAAAGTATTGCAAGCGTAAACAGGGTACTTACCGTTGTTACCGGCTTTTCATTTGGTGCATCATCCATTGCCCTTTTTGCCAGGGTAGGTGGCGGAATTTTCACCAAAGCTGCTGATGTAGGTGCTGACCTCGTTGGCAAGGTGGAATCGGGTATTCCTGAAGATCATCCGCTGAATCCTGCCACTGTTGCCGATAACGTAGGCGACAATGTGGGCGATGTGGCAGGTATGGGCGCCGACCTTTTTGAATCATACGTTGGTTCAATGATTGCTGCCATGGTTCTGGGTGCCACCTTCCTTGCCGGCTATGCTGGATTTGTCGAAGGCGGATATACCGACGCCTTTAAAGGCCTTTCACCTGTTATTTTACCCTTGCTCCTGGCTGGTGCGGGCATCATCACATCCATCATCGGCACGTTTTTCATTCGCGTAAAGGAAGGCGGTAACCCTCAAAATGCACTTAACATCGGAGAGATCGTTTCCTCACTCCTGATGATTGCGCTTTCCTACTTTATTATTAAAAATGTACTGCCCTCCACCATAATATTTGAAGATGTGCTTTATGGCGGAGTGGTAAGGGAAATTACCTCAACAAATATTTTCTTCTCCTCTGTTATCGGACTGGTCGCCGGTCTGGTTATCGGGTATGCTACGGAGTTTTTTACCGGCACCAACTATCTGCCTGTGCGCATCATCGCCAGGCAATCGACTTCAGGGTCTGCCACGAACATCATTTCCGGGCTGGGCATTGGTATGCTTTCCACCATTATCCCCATCCTCACCATCGCCATAACCATTGTACTTGTTTTTCACCTCGGAGGTCTATACGGCATTGCCATTGCCGCAGTAGGAATGCTCTCAAACCTGGGCATCCAGTTATCAGTTGATGCTTACGGGCCGGTTTCTGACAATGCAGGCGGCATTGCCGAAATGGCTGAACTGCCGCCTGAAGTGCGTGAAAGAACAGATAAGCTCGACGCAGTGGGCAACACCACCGCAGCCATCGGAAAAGGTTTTGCCATCGGGTCTGCAGCGCTGACTGCCCTCGCCCTTTTCGGTGCTTACATGACAGCAGCCAACATCTCCTCCATCGATGTATCTGAATCGGTAGTGATCGCCTCAGTATTTGTCGGTGCCTTGCTGCCATACGTTTTCTCGGCACTCACGATAAAAGCCGTTAGTGATGCAGCACGATCCATGATTGAAGAGGTGAGGTATCAGTTCAAAACCATTGCCCCGCTCAACAAGGCGCTGAAAGTAATGAAGAAGAATCAAGACGTACCGGTAGAAAAGTGGAGCAAAGAAGACACAGACATTCTTCACGAGGCCGAGGGAACACCGGATTATGGCCGCTGTGTGACCATCTCAACAAAAGCTGCATTGCGTGAGATGATATTACCCGGTATCATAGCGGTCGCCGTACCTGTGCTGGTAGGCTTGCTGCTTGGCGCAGAAGCTTTGGGCGGCATGCTCGCCGGTGTTACAGTTTCAGGTGTACTCCTTGCGATTCTGCAATCCAATGCAGGTGGCTCCTGGGACAATGCCAAAAAACTGATCGAAAAAGGGATTACCCACAATGGTCAGGAATATGGCAAAGGCTCGGAAGCACATAAAGCCTCTGTTGTTGGGGATACGGTAGGTGATCCGCTGAAGGATACCTCCGGGCCGTCGCTCAACATCCTGCTTAAACTGGTTGCCATCGTTGCATTGGTATTGGCAGGAGCAGCATTCTGATAGCAAATCAAAATTAAAAAAAGAAATCTTCTGAAGTAGACATGTTACCAGGGCAGTGCAAAAGGTTTGTACTGCCCTTTACGTGTTAATTGGTGCATTCGTTGAATCTTTTCTTTCCTTATTCGTTGAATGTAAAAAAGCTATAAGAATGCCTTTTTGCATTCAGCAATATTAGCCCTGACGCTTTGCTTCCCAAATCGTAAACTCCTAAGAATTATAGCTCAAACAGGATAACTGTCAGCCTCAATCTTTCCATTAATCTAATTTGGGTGCTGCAACGCAAGTAACAGAAAATATAGGATAATAAGGGTACTGAAATGTAATCGCAAGGTTAACTTTTCAGGTTTTTCAACTGTTCTCTGAGCACCTGGATCTTTGCGATCGCGTCATCGCGCTTCTTTTGTTCATTGGCAACAACTTGTTTGGGTGCGTTGTTGATAAACTTTTCGTTGGCGAGCTTTTTCTCGGTTGATTTTAGAAACCCTTCCTGGTATTTTAATTCTGTTTCCAGGTTTTTTCTTTCTTTTTCGATATCGATATGCCTGGTCAGTGGGATGTGCAATTCAGTTGCCTGCACAATTATAGTATGGCATCCCTCAGGCTTGCTTTGCGTATAGTCCAGATTACTTATGTTGCAAAGCTTTTGAACAATACCGTCAAAGGTTGTATCTGGGGCCTCATTGTTGTTTTTCTTTACAAACAGCTTCAGCTCCTCTTTTGGTGATATGTTCTTCTCCTGGCGCATGTTACGGATGGCCATGATCACCTTGCGTGCGAATTCAAATTTCCGGCTCAGGGCAGGGTCGTGTTTCTCAGCAACAGGCATGGTTGAAACGGTAATGCTTTCACTGTCTTTGTCCGTAATAATCTGCTGATATATCTCTTCAGAGATGAAGGGCATGAACGGATGCAGCAGATGCATCAACTTATTAAGGAAACTGATGGTTGCACCATATGTTGCCTGATCAATTGGTTTCCCGTATGCAGGTTTCACCATTTCCAGATACCATGAACAGTAATCATCCCAGATTAACTTGTAAACTGTCATTAGCGCATCTGCAATTCGGAATTTTGAAAAATGATCTTCCAGTGTTTCGATTGCTTTGTTCAGGTTCGATTCAAACCATGAGATTGCTGTAGCCGCCTCTGCCGGTTGCCCAATACTTTTTGACACCTCCCAGCTTTGTGTCAGGCGGAAGGCATTCCAAATTTTGTTGCAGAAGTTGCGTCCCTGTTCACAGAGGCTTTCATCAAATAGAAGATCGTTTCCTGCCGGTGAGCACAACAGCATCCCAACCCTGACTCCATCGGCCCCAAATTTATCAATAAGAGCCAGGGGATCGGGTGAGTTACCCAGCGATTTTGACATTTTCCTACCCTGCTTGTCGCGAACAATGCCGTGTAAATAAACATTCTTAAAAGGAATCTCATTGCGGAACTCAAGTCCGGCCATGATCATCCTGGCAACCCAGAAAAACAGGATCTCCGGTGCGGTAACCAGATCATTGGTTGGATAATAGTAACGGATCTCCTTGTTGTCGGGTTCGTTAATGCCGTCGAAAACCGAAATGGGCCAAAGCCATGAGGAAAACCAGGTGTCAAGCACGTCTTCATCTTGCTTCAGGTCTTCATCCTTCAAACCGGAGTCATATTTTTCACGAGCAAGAATCAATGCTGCTTCACGGCTCTCAGCAACTACGAACTGACCGTTAGGCAAATAATATGCCGGAATCCGATGTCCCCACCACAGTTGGCGGCTGATGCACCAGTCGCGGACATTCTCCATCCAGTGCTTGTAAATGTTCTTGAACTTAGGTGGGTGAAAGCGGATGGTGTCGTCCATAACCACATCCAGTGCCGGTTTCGCAAGCTCCTCCATCTTCAGGAACCACTGCAGCGAGAGCTTAGGCTCGATCACCTCATCTGTACGTTCTGAGTAACCAATGCTGTTGGTTATTTCCTCCACTTTTACCAGATGGCCTTTCTCTTCCAGTTCTTTACTGATTTTTTTTCTGACAACAAAGCGATCCTCCTCAATATAAAGCTCGGCAGCCTCACTAAGTGTACCATTGTCATTGAATATGTCGATGGAAGGAAGATTGTGTTTAAGGCCCAGGTTGTAGTCGTTAATGTCGTGCGCCGGGGTTACCTTCAGGGCGCCGGTTCCGAATTCGCGGTCAACGTAATCGTCGAGGATGAATGGGACCGGACGGTTAACAAGAGGTACCAAAGCTTTTTTCCCGATCAGGTGTTTGTACCTGTCATCTTCGGGGTGGATGCAAATGGCCGTATCTCCCAGGATGGTTTCCGGACGTGTTGTGGCAATTGTAATGAATTCATCACTGTCTTCAATGAAATACCTTACATAATAAAACTTCGATTGAACCTCTTTGTGAACCACCTCTTCGTCAGACAATGCCGTTAGTGCTTTTGGATCCCAGTTTACCATCCGTACCCCGCGGTATATCAAACCTTTCTCATACAGGTTGATGAACACGCGAATTACAGATCTGCTGAGTGTATCATCCATCGTGAACCTCGTGCGGTCCCAGTCGCACGATGCACCAAGCTTTTTGAGCTGTTCCAGAATGATCCCTCCGTGCTTCTCTTTCCACTCCCAGGCGTGTTTCAAAAAGTCTTCGCGTGTCAGGGTCTTTTTGTCGATCCCTTCACTCTGCAATTTGTTTACAACCTTTGCCTCTGTGGCTATGGAAGCATGGTCGGTTCCGGGCAGCCAGAGGGTGTTAAACCCCTGCATCCTTGCACGGCGCACCAGCACATCCTGAATGGTGTTGTTGAGCATGTGGCCCATGTGCAACACACCGGTAACATTGGGAGGGGGAATCACCATGCTGTAGGTCGGACGCTCATCGGGCTCCGACTTGAAATAACCATTCCTGATCCAGTGATCATACCACTTCTGCTCCGTTCCTGCCGGAGAATATTGCTTGGGGATGTTGTTTTCCATAGAAATATCTGAATTGTAAAAAACCTGACAAAGGTATAAAAAATAAGGTTGAGATTAAGGTTAAGGTTAAGAGTTAAGGGTTGGGGGTTGAGTTGTTTAGTTGTTTAGTTGATTATTTATTGATGAGCGTTTAGGGCTCAGAGTTTAATTTTAAATATATTTGCCGTGGTTTTATCAGGTGTCTCGGATTACATCATCATCAATATCAAAAAAATTGAAATTTATACAGAATAAGATAACGGACCCTTATTTCAATCTCGCGCTGGAGGAATATTTGTTAAGACATGTTCCTTTTGAATCCTGTATGCTATGGCAGAGTCGTGCTTCCGTTGTTATCGGAAAACATCAGAATGCGCTTGCTGAGGTGAATGCGCCATTTGTCTGGAGAAAAAATATACCGGTAATCAGGCGTTTGTCGGGTGGCGGTACCGTTTTTCATGGACCGGGAAATCTGAATTTTACCTTTATTCGGGATGGAGTTACAGGGAAAATGATCGATTTTAAAAAGCACACGCAGCCGGTTATCGATTTTTTAAATGGGCTTGGAGTTCCTGCACGTTATGAGGGTAAAAATGATATTCGTGTTAACGGTTATAAAATTTCGGGGAATGCAGAGCATGTGTTCAAAAACAGGGTGCTTCATCATGGAACCCTTCTGTTCGATTCAGGTTTGGATCAGCTCAATGAGGCCATTCGGATCACACCCGGACGATATGTCGATAAGAGTGTGCAGTCGGTAAGGAGTCGCGTGGCAAACGTAAGTGATTT
>PWNO01000287.1 GCA_003557765.1 Bacteroidales bacterium | reverse complement strand
CTTTTGAGCGGTCGTGATTTACGGTAAGCAGGCGGCTGGTTGCTTCGCGTTCTTCGAGCTTTTGTTCTGTGCCTCGCCCATCTGCTGCAATGCGGTAAAGGTTTGTCCAGCCATTATGGGTGCGGAAATAGTACAAAGTCTTATTGTCAGATGCCCAGGCCACCTCGGTAACCCGCTCCAAAGCGTTGGTGGCGATATGCCGTATGAACTTCCCTTCGATGTCGGACACAAACAACTCTCCGCGCGAAACAAAGGCAAGCTTTTGCTCATCAGGCGATACGTCGAAGTGCGTGATATTGTCCTTCACCTGGAAGCTTTTCTCCAGGGGCAAAGTGTTTTTCTGAAATAAAGTAATCTCGGGACGGATCACTGTTTCAGTGGTCACGTCGTAAAGGTGTAGTTGATAATCTTTCTCAAAAACAACCTTTTCGCCGTTGGCACTCACCCT
Source organism: Bacteroidales bacterium (assembly GCA_003557765.1). The sequence continues at coordinate 5,231 of PWNO01000287.1, read as the reverse complement.
TGGCCTGCCAATGGAAGTATCGAATTCAGTGAGGGCGGTTTTTTCCCCGTCACGGAACGTGTAGAGGTTATACTCTTCGTTGCCCTCATCGGAGGCGAAATAGATGTTGCCGTCCTGGTCTATGGTGGGCCAGAGGTCTTTGCCTTCAAAATCGGTGAGTTGTTCGAATACATCATCCTCAAAGTGATAAGAAAGCAGGTTTGGGCTGTGTGCACCGCGGTATCGCTTGCGCCTTACCTGGCTCAGGCTTTCCCAGGATTCGGTGAACACGAGGGCGCCGGTTTCCGGATGTTCCACTGTGTGGTGCGGGATGTTAAAGTAGTGAGACGAGAGGCGCACCGGGGTGCCACCGTCAACGTTGATTTTGTAGATGGCGCTCATGTTTTCCCGGTCGGAATGGAAATAGAGGTGTTGTCCATCCCACGACCAGCTGTCGACCCGGTCATCTGCTTCGTGAAAAGTGAGCTGGGTGATCTCACCGCCCGCTGCCGGCATGATGAAGACATTCGTGTTTCCGTCGTTGCTTCCAGAGAATGCAATCGTACTGCCATCAGGTGAAAAAACCGGAAGGCTTGCATGGCCGTCCATTGACGTCAAACGGTATGCCGTTCCGCCATTGGAACTGACCTTCCAAAGGTCGTTATCGTGGGAAAACACGATGGTTTTCCCGTCGGGCGACAGGGTGGGGTAGGACAGGAAGCGTGCACCTGAGGCGCTGGTTTGAAATGGAAGCAGGATGGCATACGCAAGGGCAAAGAGGAATAGTAGTTTGTGGGCATTCATGGGTTAAGGGTTTAGAAAAGGACAAAAGGACGAAAGGACAAAAGGTCTAAAAGTCCAAAGGTCTAAAGGTCGAAAGGTCTCGCTTTTTTGGGGTTTGGGGTTGTAAATTCGAATATTCACTTTTTGGTGTCTGTAAGAAAATGAAAGGGTTTGCTGCATTTGATAAAGTATACATCGGAAACGAAGGTCCAAAACTACACAAAAATTCTTTTTGAACATTTTTGAGAGATATTTGGTTGATCACAAACAAATGCGTTTTTGCATGTAAAACTATTTCGTATTTTTATAAATGTAAAAACAGATTTTTTACTCATTTAAAGAAGGCTAAAAGCCAATAGCTAAAAGCCAAAAGCCAATAGCCAAGAACCAAAACATGAGATAACCAATAATTAAAAAACACAAACACATGAAAAAAACCATTCTACTTGTATTGATGCTGTTACCGCTATACTTGCTGTTTTCCTGCGGTGAGGGTCCTCGTTCACAGGAAGAGGATAAATCCGGCACCCTGATTGTGGCCAGCAAGAGCGGGGATGATGTCTATTTTATTGACCGTGCTGACGGTGAAGTGCTTCAGATTCTACCTACCGGGCTGGAGCCGCATGAGGTAGAGGTGTCGGACGACGGACGGTTTGCTGTGGTGACCAATTATGGCAACCGGGAATCTCCGGGAAACACCTTATCAGTGTATGATGTAGAGAAAGGTGAGCTGCTACAAACAATTGACCTGGGAGAGCATACCCGGCCCCATGGCATGGTATGGGTAGAAGGTACTGATAACTTGCTTGTTACCGCAGAAGGGAGTCGAAATCTGTTATTGGTGGATGTGGCCCAGGGTGAAATCTTGCAAACGTTTTATACAGAAGAGGACGTGTCGCACATGGTGGCAGCCACACCCTGTTTCACAAGGGCTTTTGTCCCAAGCATACGCACAGGCAATGTGGCGGTTTTTGACCTTGAGACCGGTGAGTTACTTGATCACGTATACAGCGGCGAGGGTGCAGAGGGCATTGACGTGCATCCCGACGGACAAGAGGTATGGGTAACCAATCGCGCGGAGAATACGATCACCGTCATTGATGCATGGTCTTTGGAAAAATTGGCCAGCATCCCCTGTGCGGATTTTCCCATACGGTCAAAGTTCACTCCGGATGGCTCACTGTTCCTGGTAAGCAATGCCCGGTCCGGCGATATTGGCGTTTTTGACTGGGAAAGCCGCGAACAGGTAGCCAGCATTAAACTGACTCCTCCTGTACCTGAAGGGGTGGAGGAAGAGCGTTACTTTGCTGAATTTGAAGATACGTCGATTCCGATTGGCCTGGTCGTGCCGGACAACCACTGGGCATATGTGGCAAACACCAGATCGGATGTCGTAAGCATCATTGACCTGGAGCACATGCGTATCAAAGGCCATTTCGCTGCTGGTCAGGAACCTGATGGTATCCACTTTAGTCCGCTACGGCCGCAGTGAGATGTGGCAGAGTATGATGGGAGTGCAAGCCGACACACAGTGCTGTAATGTATTTTAATCGGTTACCAGGAGGTCGAGGGTATCCACGAGATAGATCAGTGCGGCCATGGCGGCACTGCCCAGCTGCATCTCACGGCGGTTGACCTGGTCAAAGGTGTCGCTTGCGGCGTGGTGCAGGTCGAAATAGCGTTGGGTGTCTGTATGCAGCCCGGCAAGGGTCACGTCATCATAATAATTTTTGAGCGGTACGATGTCTACCCCACTGAATCCGGCGAAGATTTCATGTATGCCGTAGGGCTCAAAATAAGGCTTTAGCGTTTTCATGGCCTCCAGCCGGTCATCGTCAGCATCTATAGAGAATCCCCTCGGCGTGAATGCACCGCGATCGGATTCGATCGCAAAATAGTGTGTTTCTCCATGCTTATGCGCCAGGTCGGCGTATTTGTTTCCGCCCCGCTGGGCAATCTCTTCATCCATGAACATCACGGCGCGCACGGTACGCTTGGGTTGGATGCCAAGCTCCAAGAAAATACGCAGCACGTCGATGCTTTGCATGCATCCTGCTCCGTCATCATGCGCACCCTGGGTGTTGTCCCACGCATCCAGATGCCCGCCTACGGTGATGATCTCGTTAGGATATTCACTGCCTCTGATCTCACCGATCACGTTGTATGACAACACATCGGGCAAACGATGGCTGGTGTTGCGCAGGTAAAGGCTCAGGTCCGGGTCTTTTTGCAGCCAGTTACTCAGCTTGTCTGCAGCTACCGGACTGAGCGCCAGGGCTGGAATGTTGGGGCCGTCTTCTGCAAAGCGGGTCACACCTGTGTGTGCATAATCGTGATCTGCGGTAGTAACGGATCTCACTACCGCTGCCACTGCACCATATTCAGCAGCCATGGCCGGCCCACGAAAGCGTGCTCCCACAGTGGCGCTGTAGCCGTCGAAAGTGTTATAATGGCTGTGGTCGAAATGGCGGTTAAAGAAGACGATCTTGCCCTCCAGCGCTTCCTGGCCAAGGACTTCCAATTCCTCCAGTCCGTTTAGTTCGATGACTGGAGCGGTTAGTCCTTCTGGCCCTGTCCCCACCGACAAGCCAAAGGCCAGGGCGGTCAATTCGGTGATACCCAATCTGGTAGATATGGCCCTGGCAACCTCGGGCTCGCCGCGCTGCCAATTGGGCACCATCACCTCCTGCAGATACACCCTGTCGAGATCCATCCCCTCCATGATCTGGCGGGTGAATTCCACGGCAGCAGCAGCTTCTGGTGTTCCGGAAAGGCGTCCCTCAGTCTTTTCGCAAAGGATGCGTAAGTTGTCATAGGCCTCATATGAGTGCAGGGCGTTGTCAAAAATTTCACTGATCACCTCCTCTCTTGCAAACAAGGAGGTCATCATCAGGAAAGAGAATCCAAAAGCGAATAATGGCTTAGTCATCGAAGTCAGTGTGTTCATAGATCAATAAAAAAGAATGATTATTCATACTATGCCGCTTCATTTGACCGAATTGCCAGGTTGACAATGCGGAAGAAATGCCGGCAGGGCATCAAAAATACAATAAATCCTCATTTTTCTTCTCTGCTGCTGTGTTTTTCTTTGTTGCTTGTCGATATATACAACCGCGGGTAAAATACGAGGACAGCCCCCAAGATGATTGTCGCACCATGGTCATCCAACTTATGGTCAATTACATGAAGTGGAGGTTTGGTTTTGTCAGGCTCACAGGTATCAGGTTTAACTGGTTATTTAATCCAGGGGTTTGCTGAAAAAACGTACTTTTGTCCTCAGTATTAATTTTTTTGTAGATGCAGATATTTCGGATTACAGTTTTTAAGGTCTCAATAATTTCTTTAATCATTTTCTTGCCTGCTTGTATGGAAGATCAATCGCGTTATATTGGTGTAACTTCTGTTGAATTTTATGCCAATCATTTGGATTTGCTTGAAGAGGGAAATGCCCTTGTCATCGATGGGCGAACCCACCAGATGTTCGAAGACGGCCATCTGCAGCATGCGATTAATATTGATGCGGACGATGAAAATCTTTATGATCTGCTCAGGCAGTACAAGGATGAACCGCTTATCGTTGTGTATTGCAATACCAATCGGCGTACCGGCAAAATATTGAATACGCTTGCCACGTTTTATGAAGGAGAAGTCATCTATATCGATGATGGCATTCGTGGATGGCAGCAGAATGGGTTTCCGCTGTCCGGTTTTTAAACTTTGGATGAAACCGTAAAAATAATAACCGAATGACGCTGAAATTTTTTTTATGAACCTGTTTTTCTTGTGCACTTTTCTGGTCTTTGTTTCATTAAGCGCTTGTGAAAATGACCGCACAGGTGAACAGGACTCCCATGGGCGCGAAAGCAAGTGGATGAATAAAATTCCTGCCCTTTTGGGACACAACCAGCAGAAAGTCACTATCGAGGAGGGACTGGCCGGGACCGTGGTCTTCACCGAGGGAAACTGCATGGCTGGTACTGCTGAAAGCAGCTGTTTGCGGTATCCTGTGGTAAGAACGGTGCATATCCATGAATACACCCATCGGACTGAAGCGGAACATCAGGGAGGCGGATTCCATAAAAGCATTCAATCCCAGCGAATAGCTAAAGTGCAAACCGACGCTGAAGGGTTTTTTGAAGCTGCCCTTCCGCCAGGGAATTACTCTGTTTTTATTGAAGAAGAAGGGATGTTCTATGCCAACCTATGGAACAGCGAAGGATATATCCAAGCTGCAACGGTGGTTGAAAGTGATACATCATACGTAGCCATCCACATCACACACTCAGCTTATTATTAGTCAATTTCGTAAGCCTGGTAAGCTGATAGCGGGTATTTTTACTTTCCGGGAAGAATTTCGAAGAAGTATTTGTCTGTGGGCAATGTCTTGTTATAATGTACTGGGAGGCACCAGGTAATTCCCGCTTGATCTTTTCGAATGTTTTATTTTTTGTTTGACCGGTAAAATCAAG
>PWNO01000064.1 GCA_003557765.1 Bacteroidales bacterium | reverse complement strand
TGACCATTACTTCACACCTTAGCCAGGTAACATGTCGTTCTCCCAACAAGTCCTTTAAAAGCACTTCAGCCCATCACGTGAAGCTAAAACAAAACCTTAGCATTCAGGCCGGTGCTCAGCATTCAGCTCATGTTACTGAATTTTCTGGCCGCATACTTTGGAGGAGAAGAACTCCCTGTTCATCAGGGCAATGAAATCGACGGAGATCCCTTTGGGGCAGTCGAACTCACAGCCGTATGTGTTTGAGCAAAAGCCAAAGCCTTCGGCATCCATTTGCTGCACCATCTTATCGACCCGTTCTTTACCTTCCACCTTTCCCTGTGGGATCATGGCATACTGTGCGATCTTGGCGGCAGCATACAGCATGGCAGAAGAGTTCTTGCAGGCGGCCACACAGGCGCCACAGCCGATGCAGGCTGCTGCGTCGAATGCCTGGTCAGAGATGTGCTTGCTGATCGGGTTGCTGTTGGCTTCCGGTGCGCACCCGGTATTGGTGCTGATAAAACCGCCGGCATACATGATGCGTTCGAAAGAGCTTCTGTCTACGGCCAGGTCTTTAATCACCGGGAAGGCACTCGCCCGCCAGGGTTCAATTACGATGGTCTCCCCGTCGGTAAACTCACGCATGTGTAGCTCACAGGTGGTAGTGTTGCGCATGGGACCATGCGGCCGGCCGTTGATGTAAAGGCCACAGGTGCCGCAAATACCTTCACGGCAATCGTGTTCAAAGGTCACCGGCACATCCCCGCCTTCAATGAGTTGCTTGTTCAGATAGTCAAGCATCTCGAGGAATGACATTTCGGGTGACACATCCTTTAAGGGGTAGGTTTTGAAACCGCCTTTGGCTTTGGCGTGCTCTTGCCGCCATATTTTTAGTGTAAATTCCATCTCTTCAAGTGTTTAAGGCTTATTTATAGCTCCGCTCCTTCACTTCCACGAATTCGAACTTCAAGGGTTCCTTATGGAGTTTGGGTTTTTCATCTGCACCCTGGTATTCCCAGGCACCCACGTATGCATATTCGGCATCGTTTCTTTTGGCCTCGCCTGTTTCGGTCTGATGTTCCTCCCTAAAATGCGCCCCGCAGGATTCTTCGCGTTGCAGCGCATCCTCACACATCAGGCGACCTACTTCAAAGAAATCGGCGACTTTGAGTGCTTTTTCAAGTTCCTGGTTGTAATCATTCTCTGATCCGGGAATACAAATATCTGCCCAAAATTCCTTTTCCAGCTCATCCAGCAGCTCAAGCCCTTTTTTCAGTCCGTCGGCATCGCGACGCATCCCGCAGTGGTCCCACATGATCTTGCCAAGTCGTTTGTGGAAACTGGAGGCTGTCTGTTTTCCCTTTATAGACATAATGCGCTTTACCTTTTCTGCTGATGCATGGGCGGCTTCGTCAAATGCCTTGCTTTCAACCGGAATTTTGCCTGTACGGATGTCATCTGCCAGGTAGTCGCTGATGGTATTGGGCAGGATGAAGTAGCCGTCGCCGCAACATTGCATCAGGGAGCTGGCACCAAGCCGGTTGGCTCCGTGGTCAGAGAAGTTGCTCTCGCCGATCGCAAAAAGCCCGGGAATCGTGGTCATCAGGTTGTAATCCACCCAAAGGCCGCCCATCGTATAGTGACCGGCCGGGTAGATGCGCATCGGTTGCTTGTAGGGATTGATGCCGGTGATCTTTTCGTACATTTCAAAGAGGTTGCCGTACTTGTCGCGGATCGCTTTTTCACCCTGGGCTTCGATGGCGTCTTTGAAGTCGAGGTATACCGACAGCCCCGTGTCACCCACGCCATAGCCTGCATCGCACCGTTCCTTGGCGGCACGGGATGCCACATCACGCGGTACCAGGTTGCCGAAGGCCGGATAGCGCCGCTCCAGGTAGTAATCTCGCTCCTCTTCGGGGATCTCCGTGGGATGGCGCTTGTCGCCTTTCTCTTTGGGCACCCACACGCGTCCGTCGTTACGCAAGGATTCCGACATCAGGGTGAGTTTGCATTGGTAATCATTGAGGACGGGAATGCTGGTGGGATGGATCTGGATAAAGCTGGGGTTGGCAAATACCGCCCCTTTTTTGTAGGCGCTCCAGGCTGCAGAGGCATTGCTACCCAAACCTAGTGTAGAAAGGTAAAACACCGTGCCATACCCGCCGGTGGCCAGCACCACGGCGTGAGCTGAGTGGCGTTCAATCTCGCCGCTAAGCAGGTTGCGTGTAATGATGCCCCTGGCCTTGCCGTCTACAATGACTACATCCAGCATGTCGCGGCGCGAAAACATCTTCACCGTACCTTTTGCAATCTGGCGGTTTAGCGATGAATAGGTTCCCAACAGGCACTGCTGGCCTGTTTGTCCTTTGGCATAAAAGGTGCGGCTCACCTTCACCCCGCCAAAGGAACGGGTGTCGAGCGATCCGCCGTAATCCCTTGCAAAAGGCACGCCCAGGGCGGTGAAATGGTCGATGACATCGTTGCTCACCTCCGCCGCGCGATATACATTGGCTTCACGGGCCCTGTAATCACCTCCTTTCATCATGTCGTGGAACAGGCGATATATGGAGTCATTGTCGTTTTTATAGTTTTTGGCGGCGTTGATGCCACCCTGTGCTGCCACAGAGTGTGCACGGCGGGGCGAATCCTGGAAACAGAACACCTTGACCTTATAACCCAGCTCACCAAGGGCACTGGCAGCCGATGACCCGGCAAGCCCGGTGCCTACCACGATGATCTCTATCTTTTTTTTGTTGGCGGCATTGACAAGCCTCAACCCGGCTTTATAGCGGCTCCACTTTTCGGCCAATGGGCCATCTGGAATCTTGGAATCAAGCTTTTGCATAGCTTATCATATTTTGGATCAGGGAAAGAATCAATGAATAAAATAGAAATATAATGGGATAATGGAAAACCCCACGCTGATAGCCAGGGCGTAAATGGTGCCAATCACCTTGATGGCAGGGGTGTACTTGGTATGATTAAGCCCGAGCGACTGAAATGACGACTGAAAGGCGTGTTTCAAATGAAAGCCCAGGAAGACGAAAGCCAGGATATATCCTATGACATACCAGGAATTGGAAAACATCACCTCTGCCATCCCAAAAAAGTCATGCCGGTCAGCCACCTGCCCGGCCTCTCCGGGGATGCTGACCCAGCCCAGCTTAACAAAAAAGAAATTTGCCAGGTGGATGATGAGAAAAATGAAAATGATCACACCCGTATGAAACATGAAACGGGAAAATCTGCTGGTCTCTGTTTTCAGGGGTTTGTGATACTTGACAGGCCGTGCACGGTAATTCTGCCACTGCAGGGCAACACCCAGGAGAATGTGGATCAGGAAGCCCGCAAACAGGACATACTCCATGATCTTGACTGCCGGGTTTTGCGTGAGGAACTCCACGGCATTGCCGAATGCCGCTCCGCCATCTCCGGCCAGCATCAGCAGATTCGTTGCAAGGTGAAAAACCAGAAACAGCATCAGGAAAATACCGGCCAGGGCCATGATGTATTTCTGACTCAGCGATGAAAGGTTCAGGAAAGTTTTCTTCATGGGGAATGCGATATATGGTGCATAAACGGAATCTCAATGAACCGGACCATGCCAGCTAAATCGACATACATGAAAGATGCTTATGGCATGGCGGGCTCCATCTGACCGGAACATAAAATAATAAACAGATATAAAATAATAACTTATCATGCTCCCTTCAAATGTATGATGTATCTTTTTATTTTCCAAACAAACAGACTATTTATACAGATTTTAAACAAGTGTATCGGCAGGATTATGTATTTTGATGGTAATGTTGTAATTTTGGTTAATTTCAGTCACCTTTAACCAAAGATCGGCACTTATTGCTAAAACCACAAAAAAGATGATGATGTTTGATGCAAAGACCTACATTACGCGCCGAAAGCGCTTGAAAGAAAAAATGGACAATGGAATAATCCTGATCATGGGCAACGTGGATGTGCCGATGAACTACAGAAGCAATATCTATCGCTTCAGGCAGGACAGTAATTTTTTGTATTTCTTTGGATTGGATTACCAGGGACTGGCTGGTGTGATGGATGTGGATAGCGGCGAGGACATCATTTTCGGGGATGATGTAAGTCTTGATGACATTATCTGGATGGGCCCGCAGCCTGCAATTGCCGAAAGGTCCCGTGAGGTGGGAGTGCAAAAGACCATGTCCATGGCAAAGTTGGCTGATGTGATTAAAAAAGCCAGGGATGAAGGCCGCCCGATTCATTTTTTGCCGCCGTATCGTGCGGAAAACAAGCTGTTGTTGGAAACTCTGCTGGATATGCGTGCAGGAGAGCTGCATGACCGTGCCTCCGTGGAGCTGATCAAAGCCATTGTGGCTTTGCGCAGTATCAAGGAGCCGCAGGAGATCAGTGAAATTGAAAGGGCCATGGAAACCGCGTACCGCATGCACACCACAGCCATGAAGATGGCCAAACCTGGCGTGTATGAGCATGAGATTGCCGGCGTGGTGGAAGGTATTGCCATATCGGCCGGTGGAATGTTGTCGTTTCCGCTTATTCTCTCCGTTCGCGGCGAAACCCTCCATAACCACTCACATCAGAATAAAATGGAAGAAGGCCAGCTGATGCTAATGGACGGCGGGGCCGAGTCCAGCATGCATTATGCGACCGACCATACCAGGACCATTCCTGTCAGCGGCCAATTTACTGACCGGCAGAAGGCGGTATACCAAATTGTGCTGGATGCACAAATTCAGGCGATCCAGGCCATCAAACCAGGTGTACCGTTCCGGGATGTGCATCTGCTTGCTGCAACGGTGGTCGCCGAAGGACTTAAGGGACTTGGGCTGATGAAGGGGGATTCACAGCAGGCTGTCGAACAGGGCGCGCATGCCTTATTTATGCCGCACGGTCTCGGTCATATGATGGGTCTGGATGTGCATGACATGGAAGACCTGGGCGAGGATTATGTAGGCTATGACGAGGAGATCAAAAGGGCAGGCCACTTTGGTACAGCATTCCTGCGGCTTGGAAGAAGGCTGCAAAAAGGATTTGTCCTCACCGTGGAACCTGGCATATATTTTATTCCTGCACTTGTAGACCAATGGGAGCAGGAAGGTAAGTTCAGGGAGTTTATCCAATATGATCGGGTAAAAAATTATCTTGGTTTTGGTGGGATCCGGATTGAAGATGATGTGTTGGTTACAGATGATGGATATGCTGTGATGGGACGTCCCATCCCCAAAAGCATTGAAGACATTGAAAACTTTATGAACCAGTAGTGTCGCGTCCATACTTTGGTGCCGGTTCTATCGCAGCGTTTCTTCTCAGCAAAATAAGAGAGCCTTGCTTAGCACTGGCCGTGAAAGGAGCTGTTTTGCAAAGTTGAAGAGCAGATCAAGGCCTGGGCCGGCAAAGTGGGGCTGACATGACCCCAGCGGTGTTTAAGCATTTTGAAAAGGCTATGGAGGAGCATAAAAAAACCCCGGAGTTGTCCAGAACTCCGGGGCTACCAATCAACTAACCAAAACAACAACATGAAGAGTGTATCTTCAAGAAAAAATATGTCTTCTTTTATTAGGTAAACTCAAAATAACCCCTTTTGTTTTGCAAGATAATAAAAAAATAAATAAAAAACTGTTAAATGATTTTAGTTTCTTTCAGGCATTTGTAAATTTTTTGCCAGGTTCGTTCGATGTCGTGGTCTAACCCTACAGA
>PWNO01000300.1 GCA_003557765.1 Bacteroidales bacterium | reverse complement strand
GTGGGTTTTCATGTTAAACTAAAGTAAAATGAACACTGCCATTGTCTTTGACGGTGGATTTCCTTGTTACGTCAAAAACTCACGGGCTCCTCTTCGGCGGGGTCGGGCGCCTTCTTTTTGAATCCTGAGAACATGCGGTTAAACCAGGAGAAAACCCGGGAAAACATTTGGTAGGCTTGTTGAAATGCGGCGTAGCTGCGTTTGACGTTGCCCAGGATGTTGGAAAGTTTTTCTAACCCCCCCAGGCTTTCATCCAGTTCTTTTTCGGCCATGAGCGATTCATAACGCAAACGCGCCTTTTCGACCCGGATGTCGTCCATTGTCTTGATATTTCGTATGGTTTCAAACATAAGGACGGGTGTTGAAACAGGGGAATTGCGGTTGATCGGAAGTTGGTTGATTGGCGCGATATATTTGCGTCAAAACACACAACCAGGATCAGGCATCATCATTTTATTACCCCTATTGATCGATAAAAAACTTTTTGACGATACGGATGGCCATGCGGCCAAAGATGCGTTTTTTGGCCAACAACAGGATGATGACCAGGAGAATGTATATGCCGGCCAAGACCAACATACCATGAAGCATGGAGTCGAGGATCTGCCCCAGGTAAATGGCGGCAGCTCCGGACAGGAACAGGACAGCCAGCAGTCCTGCCATCAGGGTAAAGGCACTGGCCATAAGAAGACTAAGCCCTCTTACTGCATTCTCAAATATCAGCATGCCGTAGTAAGAAGACTTAGTCTCCAAATACCTCTTGATGTTGTCTTTTAAACTGGCAATTTTCGAAAACAGTTATTTGCCGTCCATGAAAATGAGGTTACCGGTTATTTGCTCTCTTCGGGCATGGCCTTCTTCACCCGCTCTTTGGCGTCATCTGTTTTTTCCTTAATGTAGCTTTTCAGCTCATCAAACTTTTCGTTGAACTGTTTGCCCAGGTCTTCTGAGTATTCCTTACCCATCTCATTCAATTTCTGCCTGGTCTCCTTGACTGATGTTGGAGCAAAAAGCAGCCCGGCAGCGATACCAACAGCTGCTCCGAATACAAATCCAAACAATACTTTTCCGCTAGAAGCACTCATAATATCTTCATTTTTAAGGGTTAAACAATCGATTAAACCATGCCGCAGGATAAAATACCTGCTTTTTTTTCGCATGAATAACAAATATAAGAAAATTTCCATCTATACACAACCGAATGAGACAGATTTCTTTTGCATAGGCTCATTTCCAAACCTTTTAACACTTTTTGCGTATAACTAAGCAAAAAATTATTGCTGAGTTGTTATTTTTGACGGTGCTGTTTTGAAACGCGCCATGCCTGTGGGTTGACAAGCAGATGAATGATTATTATGTCATGGTGGGGCATCAGGGTTAGCGGACTTATCCGGTCTGCCTTTCTGTCAAAACAAGCATGTCAAAGGAAATAATTCCGGGCTTTTATCAAAAGCTAAAAGCCAAAAACACCATTTGCAAAAAAGATATACCCATGATAAAAAAAGAAGTGCACATCAATTATTATGAGGTGGAGGATATGGAAGCGCTAAGCAAACAAGAGCAGGAGCTCGTTGCCTTGTCTCGCCAGATGTGCGATCAGGCTTATGCGCCCTATTCGGCATTTTATGTAGGTGCAGCGGTGTTGCTTGAAAATGGGGAGGTGGTTAAAGGATCCAACCAGGAAAACGGGGCGTACCCGAGTGGGCTTTGTGCCGAGCGGGTGGCTGCCTTTGCCGCGTCAGCAATGTTTCCCGGCATGCCGATGAAAGTGATGGCAGTCAGTGCCCGATCCAACCGCATAAAGGTCAACAAACCCGTATCCCCCTGTGGTGCATGCCGGCAGGTGCTGCTCGAGTACGAGCTAGCCCAGGAGGCCCCGATGAAGATCCTGCTGGCCAACGAATCAGGCCACATCACAGTCATCGAACAAGTGCGTGACCTCCTGCCGCTTGCCTTTTCCGGAAACGGCCTGAAAAATGGGCCTTCTGGTAAAAAAAACTGAACAAAGTTTTCCCTTCCGTGTTCTTCAGAGACGCAGAACATCAGGACCATCCTGATCTTCTGATATGTTTGAGTCGTTTCTCTCTTTTATGCCGGTAAACGGATCACTTGCATCGGACCATTGCGAATGAACCAGTGTAATCCCGGAGCCATTGATGCAAACTGCATGATATGGGGTGCTGAAATAACCAGAGCCAATTCAGCTCATTGGACAATCAGATTAAACGGCTTTTCGGGCCTTTGCGGTCACCCGGGAACTATGTCTTTCAAAACATTGCCTTCAGTTCACCAAAGAATTTTGACTTATCCCATTTTATGAATTCAACGCGCGGAAAAATGAAAACTCTTGTATTTGTGATTCTCTTTCAGATGATGTTTCTGGCGGCTTCGGCCGGAAGTGACAAGCCTGCTTATCAGCTTTTTGACCGGGATGGCCAACCGGCAAGCTATGATGAGCTGCTGGCCGCAGCCACGACAAGCGAGATCGTGCTGTTTGGCGAACTACACAATAACCCCATTGCCCACTGGCTGCAGCTGGAGCTCAGCACCGACCTGCACGCACATGCGGGTACAGAGTTCGTGCTTGGCGCAGAGATGTTTGAGGCCGACAACCAGGTGATCCTGGATGAATATTTCAGCGGGCTCATCATGGAAAGACATTTCACGTCTGAAGCCCGGCTCTGGAACAATTACGACACGGATTACCGTCCGTTGGTCGAGCTGGCCAGGGAAAACGGCCTCGACTTCATTGCCACAAACATCCCGCGCAGGTATGCCGCCATGGTACACCGCGGAGGATTTGAAGCCTTAGAGGCCCTGAGCGAAGAAGCACTGTCCTGGATCGCCCCGCTGCCGGTTCCGTATGACCCTGATCTGCCGGGATACCGGGCGATGCTTGAGATGGAAGGCCTGCCCGCCCACGGCACCGAGAACTTCCCTAAGGCGCAGGCGATCAAGGATGCAACAATGGCTTATTTCATTCTCCAGAATTTGTCAGAAAACGGCATTTTCATCCATTTCCACGGAGCATACCACTCCAATAATGATGAAGGCATCGTTTGGTATCTGCACGAATACAGTGAAAAGAACCTTGAAGTGCTCACCATCAGCACCGTTGAACAGGATGCTGTCGATGAGCTTCAGGATGCGCACCACGGCCTGGCTGACTTCATCATCGCAGTGCCCGCAACGATGACGAAGACTTACTAAGGACGAAAGGTCTGTATTTGGCTTCTGGCTATTGGTACCGGGTTACAGACAGCCCAAATTATTGAAGATATTTCCTGTTTTGTGCGCGTCGCCAACGCCCATTTTTCAACTCTTTGATTGTTAGGTGATAAAGTTTTTGGGTGTTGGGTCTTGGGTGCTGCAAGCTGTCTTAGCAACATGTTTGTCCGAGGAAACATAAATCGAAATGGCTCTGTCAGTATTGATATCCCAGCAGATAACGCACTGCAACAAATAAATGAAATTCAGCAGATAACGTATACCCTGCCAAAGTCTCTCTTTCTTCTTGCTTGCTTCTCACTTCCCGCTATCCACTACATACATCCCTACCTGGCTCCTCCCCCACCAGAAGCCGCACCTCCTCCGCCACCTGCGGTGCCACCACCACCCATTCCACTCGCTGAGCTCATCGTGGTACTCGTTGTGGTGATCACCTGGTTGATGGTCTCACCAAAACTGGTCAGGCTATGCTGATGCATAATGATCCAGGGCAGATACGATTGGTAACCGTGCGATTCAATGCCTTTGGTGAGGCGTTTGAAGTATTTGGGCCCAAGGCCCATGGCCATCCCGTAAACAAGGTAAGCGTTCACTGTAAAGGCATCCATCTCCCGCATATCTGATTCAAAATCATGTTTTTTAAGATAATTTCTAAGGTATTTCCACTGCTGGTAGGCCTTCTCCCCAGCTTCCGTGCGGTGTGCGATAGCGATGGATCCCAGCAAGGCCAGCAGAGATACTCCGGCGGGGATCAGAAGCCACGGTCCGTATAAAAAGACAGCTAACATCAGGAAGCCGATCATCAGCAAAGCTCCGAACAAGATCCCCAGCTGCTGACCTTTAATGCTGCGCTTGTCAAACCAGTCTTTCTGTTTGCCATCCCGTTTTACCGTCTTGGTCCACGAACTAAAAAACCTTTGCGTGCGCGTCTGTTTCTTTTTTAACCTGGCCAGGCTGACCTCCCCAGGCGTTTCAGCAAGGTCTTCAAAAAGGAACCGGATCAGTTTTTTCTCATAGGGCAGCAGTTCTTGCGCCGCCTGCTCCCTTTTTTCCTGGTTAAGTAATAAGGATAGTTCGGGCTTGGGCTTGCCAAAGAGAGGCTTTCCCTTTTTTTCGCTTTCCTTTATAGTAATGAAGTCTCGATGAGCAAGGTCAAATATCGTGGATATCAAGGCGTGGCTATTTACAAAAGTGCCATTCAGGAGGTAATTGATCATCGCGGGGCGCTCTTTGTCGGGAAGGATAGAGAAGGCGCCCGGTTTTTCGTTCAGCAAAGGTTTGTTCCGGTAGCGGCGAAATAGCCAGGACCACAGGATCACTACCAGCAAGGCCAAAGGAATGGCGATCTGTCTTCCCTGTTGATGCCGCTCAGCCTGGCGTTCAGCCCGTTCCTTTTCCTCTTTTTCGCGTTTGAGGGCATCTTCCCGCATCCTGTTGGCTTCTTCCACCAGGATCGCCACCTCTTCAAGTACATCTTCAGTAATCTCATCTGGGCTTTGCGACATATCGTAAAATACGCTTTCAGGATATAAGGCCCTGATTTCCAAAAACTGGTTTCCTGGAAGCCGGTCCAGGGCTATCGCGACAACGCCATCATCCTCCATGGTGGAAACGGCATCCAACGAGCCATGCACCCAATGCCGTAACTGATCGTCAGCGAGCGGCACAGGGGGGATGATCCGCGCGTGGATGTTTCTGGTTGGCACGGCCCACTCATCAGAAAGCAGCTGATAATAAAGGATGGCAGCATCTTTGTGTCGTTCAATGGCACCAGTAGCCACGAAGCTGATGCCAATCAGCTTGTCAGTGTCCTCAGCGTCGATAAAGATCCGCAGCTCCTGGTAATCATCGTGGGGGTCGAGCATTGCCGTGCCAGACTCCTTGGTGTCGGCAAAAGGTAGTGGGCGACCGTCGACCCACACTTCAAAATCTTCAAAGCTTGCCTTGCCATCCAGAGGAAACGTACGGAAAACTTCTGAAAAAGACCCATCAAAGGTAAACTCCCGCTCTTCGTGCACCTGCATGCTGCCGTCAGGACCAAGCTCTGCGGTGATGTTCAGTCTGTTGATATGGTACTCACGGGCCGTCGCATGGTCGGCGACAAGCAGGAGGAGGGTAATGATCATAAGGTGAGCGGTGTTTTTTTTCATGGGTCTATGGGGTTATGATTTGGGGTTATGTCATCACAAAAATACGTAAATCCATGAAGTATCTTGGCGTTGTATGCTGGTGTTTGCGTATTGCATGTGGGTGTACGTGTGTTGCGTGTGAGTATCCACGCTCTACGCATTACGTGGGCGTATCCTACGCATTGTGTGTGAGTATCGGCGTATTGCGTGCGCGTATCCCACGCATTGCATGCGTGGTTATTCGTATTGAACCCCTGGCGGGGTTCGGTGGGGGGTGGGGGGGTGTCGATGCATTGCGCGTGAGTGTCTGCGCATTGCGTATGAGTATCCACGC
>PWNO01000005.1 GCA_003557765.1 Bacteroidales bacterium | reverse complement strand
TGTCGTAAAAGTACAAACCCGGCACCGCATAGTTGGATTTGGGTTGCTCCGGTTTTTCTTCTATGCTGATGGCTTTGTTGTTTTGGTCGAAAGCCACCACACCATAGCGTTGCGGGTCTGAAACGTGATAGGCAAAGACCACACCGCCATCCGGATCATTATGGGCGGAGAGCATATCCCAGAGGCCGGTGCCGTAAAAAATGTTGTCGCCCAGCACCAGGGCTGCCTTATCCTGGCCGATAAACTCTTCGCCAATCACAAAAGCCTGTGCCAGCCCTTTGGGTTGTTCCTGAACGGCATATTCGAAACGGCAGCCCAACCGCTGACCGTCTCCCAGCAACCGCTCGAAGTGTGGCAGATCTTCCGGTGTGGAAATAATCAGGATCTCTCGTATCCCGGCCATCATGAGCACCGACAGCGGGTAATAAATCATTGGTTTGTCATACACCGGCATCAGCTGTTTGCTCATGGCCATGGTGATGGGGTACAATCGCGTGCCGGCACCGCCGGCGAGCACAATGCCTTTCATGGGTTTATGTTTTTTTTAACTTATTGGTTATATGGTATTTGTGTTTTCAATAGGACTACTTTTGGCTTTTGGCTTTTAGCTTCCTTGCCAACAGCCAACGGCCAATAGCTAATAGTTAATAGCCAAAAGCCTACTTAGTCAAAATGTCGAAATGTCAAGAAGTAAGTTACACTTGATTTGTTGTAAAGTTCATCAAAAATATAAAAATAACCGGCATACGCGATAAAAATAGATTTACTCAGCCTTTACCTTCGGACAGGTCAAGCCCTGTTGTTATCCTTCATGATTTAAACCAATTTTTCCTTGTATCTTTGCAGATTGTTTTTTCGCCATGCAAGAACCTGCAAAAAAGACATATACCGAAAACCTGGAGGTCTATGGCGCCAGGGAGCACAACCTGCGCGACATTGATGTGGTCATCCCACGCAACAAGCTCACAGTGATCACTGGTTTGAGTGGAAGTGGCAAAAGTTCACTGGCATTTGATACCATATATGCAGAAGGTCAGCGGCGTTACATAGAGACCTTTTCGGCTTATGCCCGTCAGTTTTTGGGTGCGCTCGAGCGCCCCGACGTGGATAAGATCACCGGCCTGAGCCCGGTGATCAGCATCGAACAGAAGTCCACCAGCAAAAACCCGCGCTCTACTGTTGGCACCATCACGGAGATGTATGATTTTCTGCGCCTGCTCTTTGCCCGCATTGGCAAGGCCAGATCATACGCCACCGGTGAGCCCATGGTGCGTTATACTGAGAAACAAATCCTGGATCTCCTGTTAAAACGGTTTTCCGGTGAAAAGCTTTTGCTTTTGGCTCCACTTGTAAAAAGGCGCAAAGGCCATTACCGGGAGTTGTTTGAACAGATCAGCAAACAAGGCTTCCTTCGGGCACGTATTGATGGTGAGATCCGCGAGGTGACCCCGGGCATGAAGCTTGATCGTTACAAGGTGCACGATATTGAAACGGTTATCGACAGGGTCCGGGTCGAGGAGAAGCGCTGGAAACATTTGTCAGATTCGTTGAAGACTGCCCTGAAATACGGGAAAGGCATGATCATGGTGGTTGTGGAAGAGGACCAAAGCGTCCACCACTTCAGTAAGAACCTGATGTGCCCCTCCACAGGTATTGCGTACAAAGATCCTGAGCCTAACACCTTCTCCTTTAACTCTCCCTATGGTGCTTGTTCTCACTGCAATGGTCTGGGCAGCATAAGCGAGATGGATATGGAAAAAATCATTCCGGATCCATCCAAATCCATCCGCAAGGGCGGAATAGCCCCCATGGCCAAATCAAAAAATGCCTGGATTACCGGGCAGCTGGAGTCTATTGGAAAGAAATATGGTTTTGATCTGGACACCCCCCTTGCCGAACTCAGCGAGGAGGCGATGAACACCATCCTCTATGGATCGGACGAGGTGTTCAAGGTAAATCACGAAAGCCTGGGTATCACCCATACCTATTCGCTTAACTTTGAGGGGGTTGTGCACTTTATCAGAAGTCAGTATGATGACAGCCCCTCTGGTGCACTGCGGCGTTGGGCGGGCAGCTTCATGCGCCAGAAAACTTGCCCGGAATGCCACGGGCAACGGCTAAACAAAGAGGCGCTGCACTTCTTCGTGGGTGATGCCAGCATCGCGGATTATGCAGAGATGGATTTGCTGAAGCTGCAAGAGCACATGCATACCTTGCCTGATCGCCTGGATGCACATGATCTGCGGATTGCTGCTGAGATATTGCGTGAGCTGAAACTCCGGCTTGGCTTCCTGCTGGATGTCGGGCTGGATTATCTGTCCCTGAACCGGCCCGCACGTAGTCTTTCCGGTGGAGAGAGCCAACGCATCCGGCTGGCCACGCAGATAGGCTCACAGCTCACCGGTGTGCTCTATATTCTCGACGAGCCCAGCATCGGGCTGCACCAGCGCGATAACCACCGCCTGATCGATGCCTTGAAAGAGTTGCGTGACATCGGCAACTCGGTGATCGTGGTGGAGCACGACCGCGACATGATCCTTGCGGCAGATCATTTGGTAGACATGGGCCCGGGTGCAGGCACTGCAGGCGGTGATGTGATCGCATCCGGAACACCTCTGAAACTGATGCAGCAAAAATCCCTTACCGCCGAATATCTGCGTGGGATAAGAGAGGTGCCGGTGCCACTTAAACGGAGAAAAGGCAATGGCAAAAAACTGATATTGTATGGTGCACGTGGCCACAATCTGAAAGAGGTGGTGCTTTCCCTTCCGCTGAGCAAACTGATTTGTGTAACCGGCGTTTCAGGAAGTGGAAAGTCATCCCTCATCAATGAAACCTTATATCCTTTGCTCGCACAGCATTTCCATCGTTCGGAAAAGCAACATCTGCCCTGTGACCGGATCGAAGGCCTGGAGCACCTGGACAAAGTCATAGAGGTGGATCAGTCACCTATCGGACGAACGCCCCGGTCGAATCCGGCCACCTATACCAAAGTATTTGATGAAATCCGAAAGCTGTATGCTTCCCTGCCCGAGTCGCAGGTCAGGGGGTATAAGCCCGGACGCTTTTCATTCAACGTGAAGGGTGGCCGCTGTGAGACCTGTCAGGGTGGCGGCCTGCGTGTTATCGAGATGAACTTCCTCCCTGATGTGCATGTGCATTGCGAGACCTGCCAGGGCAAGCGCTATAACAGGGAAACGCTGGAGGTCAGATACAAGGGGAAGAGCATCAACGATGTGTTGGATATGAGCATCAGCCAGGCGATGACCTTTTTCGAACACATTCCTTCCATAGTAAACAAGCTGAAGACATTGAATGACGTCGGACTGGGCTATATTAACCTCGGCCAAAGCAGCACCACGCTATCTGGCGGAGAAGCACAGCGGGTCAAGTTGTCTGCTGAACTTGCCCGGCGCGATACCGGTAAAACCCTTTATATACTGGATGAACCTACAACAGGTCTGCACTTTGAAGATGTCCGGGTGCTGATGGAGGTGTTAAAGCGCCTGGTGGACCGGGGCAACACGGTGCTTGTGATTGAACACAACATGGATGTGATCAAAGTGGCAGACCATATTGTGGACCTCGGGCCGGAGGGCGGCGAACGAGGCGGTCAGATCATCGCAGAGGGATCGCCCGAAGAAGTGGCCGGCAGCCCAAAAGGGTATACGTCCCGGTTTCTTGCAGAAACGCTTGAAGAACACAACCAGTCGTCAATGGGGCAACTTGAAATCTAAACCGGTAAGATTCACCCATCTGTCGTTTGGCAGGTCGAGCTGGTAAAAATCCATCTTTTCTTCAAAAAGGATTCCAATAAGGCGATTATCCATTGGGATGATGGCCTGATGATCCTCTGGCAGGATGAGGATTAAAGGGTCGAAGTCCATAAAATCCCATTCTTCCATTGCAAAATAGTATAATCCGAGCTTCTCCTTATCAGCAATGGCTATGGTCATTTCCCCCATGGGATAATAGGCACGGATGTCGCTGGGGATAACAAAAGTGGCTGCATCGTTTTTTTCCCAGGTGTCATCTTCAAGGAAATGGAAATCCACCACACCATCATTTTCTATGCCGAGAGCCCCTATCTGCCAGGGCATGCCCATCACTGTGAGCCGGTCGTACCTCCTGGGCAGGTTGAATCGCCATTCCTTTTCCTCTTCCCATTCGTTCTGGTTGTTCATGCTGTAAAAATGCAGGGTGTTGTTCATGATCACGCCAAAGATGCCAAGCCCCATGCCAAGAACGCCTTCGTTGTTTTCCGGGATAGAGAACCGCGATTGCTCATCTACCTGCCAGTTCAGGTCTCTATCCTGAAAATAAATGTCGATGAAGCCATCGTCGATCAGCCCGACGGTGCCAAAACCGGGGGCGATGATGTGTTGTGAAGCAGGGTTATGTGCTTGTTCCACATTAATGTTGGCCGGGCGGCGCGGGGTGCAGCCAAAGAGAAGGGCTGCAGCCAGTAAGGTAAATAGAATGTGTGTCTTCATGGTTTCTATAATGTCTGAATATCAAAAAGTCCAAATGTCGAAAAGTTGGGGTTTGCGCTGATCTACTGGTTTATTCGGCTCATCCGATCCTTCATGCAGGTCCCTGCGTCCTCAATCCAGAAATGGTGATTACCCTAATGCTGTGCGGCTCACCGGCATGGTCATGCACCGGGCTCCGCCGCCGCCACGGGGCAATTCGGAGCCTTCCACTGTGACGACGTATCGTGAATAATCATTCAGGTCAACACGCTCTTTCAATACGTCTTTTGCACGGATGACTTCAAACCCATTTTTTTCCAAAGCTTTGATCGTGTGCACATTTCTGGCGTATCCGATGATTTTTCCCGGGCCAAGAGCGAAGAAATTTGCTCCGCTATGCCACTGCTCCCGCTCCTGTGCCCACTGATCGTCACTGCCACCACAAAGGACCGGGCGCAGATCCATGCCAAGCTTTTTCAGGGCTTCAGGCAGGTTTTTTACCTCTCTGATGTATTGAACCTTACCCCCTTCCGCATAAATGTGCACGGTTTGATATTTATTCATCTTCATGATGATAGGCTCATAGATCATACAAATATCCCTGTCAAGCAGAGTAAATACCATGTCGAGGTGGATAAAGGATTCGGGGGTCAAAGGCAGCTCCTGAACCAGAATATGCTGTTTCTCATTTTTGTTTTTTAAATGGCGAAGCAAAAAATCTATTCCTTGGGGCGTGGTGCGTGAACCAATCCCGCATAACAGCACATCATCCCGAGCCACAAGCACATCACCGCCTTCAATGGCAATCGAAGGGTCTGGAGTGTCGCCGGCCATGGCATTGATCGTCCTTGTGTTGAAGTAGGGATGAAAGTCGAAGATGGATTCCATGATGAGACTTTCCCTTAACCTGACCGGCGATGCCATGGCGCCGACAAAGATGTCGTTATATACCGAGATAGCCGCATCCCTGGTAAAGAAAAAGTTATGCAGCGGCTTAAGGGCAAAACGGTCTTTACTCAAATATTCGGCCAGGGTGTTCTTTCTTGTGGGAACCCCCTCTATAAGCGCATCTGCAAGGCTTTTTGCATCCAAGCTGTGGAGATGTTCGCAAATGGTGTCTGCCCCTTCGTGCATACAAACCTTCCTTACAAGATCCTGCTTTACCTTTTCATTTTTCAAAATTTCTGCCAGCAGGTCTTTCACTTCAAAAGTGCGGGTGACTTTGTCCAACACTCCCTTAAACTGGTTGTATTCATTGCGTGCCACACAAAGATTTAAAATGTCGCTGTAGAGAGCCCGCTCAGCATTATCGGGAGTCATGTTCTCTACCTCATTACCTGGGGAGTGCACAATGACACCCTCAAGGTCACCAATTTCCGAATAAATATTTGTTGGCATTTTGCTCTTCATGGCAAATTCTGATCAATGGGTTATGAAAGCGGTAGTTTTCAGGCAAAATTAGCAAATTATACTTTCTGCAACCGCTATATTTTGTGTAATTTTGAATGTTTTTGTTTCAGGTGTGGTTCATTTTTGCCTGCCTGAAGTAATGCATTGACATGAATAGCCTGTGTTTTTCTGCAGGTCGACCGCAATAAATATTAGGGTCAAGGTGAAAACAGGTAAAATGAGCAGCGAATCATTTGTTTTATCTGTTTTTTGTGTGGAGTGTCATTTCAATAAGTTTTTTTATGAACATTTTACTGATTGGAAGCGGTGGCAGGGAACATGCCATGGCACGGAAAATCTCCGAAAGCAGCCTGTGCGACCAGCTGTATATCGCTCCTGGCAATGCAGGTACTGCGATGTGTGGAGAGAACATCGCCCTTGATCCGATGGACTTTAAGGGGATCGGACAGTTTGTCCTTGATCATGCCGTGGACATGGTGGTGGTCGGACCGGAAGCCCCTTTGGTTAAAGGACTGCGGGATCATTTCGCACAGGAGGAGGTGTTGCAAGGGATCCGCTTTGTCGGCCCGGATTCTCAGGGTGCCATGCTTGAAGGCAGCAAAGCATTTGCTAAAGCTTTCATGGAACGCCAGCAGATCCCGACAGCCGCCTACAGGGCATTTACCAAAGACGATTTTGAAGAGGCAGTGGCCTTTCTGGATACCCTTCCTCCTCCTTACGTGCTGAAAGCTGATGGCCTGGCAGCGGGTAAGGGTGTGGTGATATGCGACACGAAGAAAGAAGCGACAGAAATGCTCAAAGGGATGTTGTTGCACGATCGTTTTGGACAGGCATCTCATACCGTGGTCATTGAAAAATACCTGAAGGGCTTGGAGATGTCGGTATTTGTGATTACAGATGGCAAGAGTTATCGTATCCTCCCTTCAGCAAAAGATTATAAAAGGATAGGAGAAAGTGATACCGGTGCCAATACCGGTGGTATGGGAGCGGTAAGCCCGGTTCCTTTTGCAGGGAAAAAGCTGATGCAGCGTATCGAAGAACGCATCATCAAACCTACGATACAAGGTATCACAGAAGAAAATATGGTCTACTGCGGGTTTCTCTTTTTCGGACTGATGATATGCGGTGATGACCCTTATGTGATCGAATACAATGTGCGATTGGGTGACCCGGAGGCTGAAGTCATTCTGCCCAGGATTGATAGTGACCTGACAGCGTTGATGCTGGCTGCCTGTGATGGGGATCTTGATGCGGCCTCACTGAAACTGTCGCCTGGTTATGCCGTTTGTGTGGTGTTGGCCAGTGGCGGCTATCCCAACACATTTGATAAAGGATTTGAGATCCGCGGCCTGGAGCAGGTAAGCGATAGCTTACTGTATTATGCGGGGATGAAGGCGGCGGATGACAGGCTGTTGACAAATGGCGGTCGTGTAATGGCAGTCTGTGGAAGGGGAAACACCTTGCAGGAGGCGCGGGAACAAGCCTATCGCGACCTCAGGGTGATCGACTATAAAGGGAAATATTATCGCCGGGATATTGGGAAGGACCTGTTGAGGTACACCTGATCCATCCGGTCATTTCTTGATTCTTGCTTATGTTGTTGCGAATCTTTCATAAACATCATTCATACACACCATTGCTTCTGCTAGTTGGTGGCCTGTTTTTGTGGCGCCGGGCGCTCATAGATCCGTCAGCCAGCCTGGAATTTGTGGGTGCAAACCATGCACCGCTGTTTAACCTGATCCTGCCATTTCTTAAGCAACAGGCGTTTGCTGCTGTGCTGATTGCCTTTGTCATGGTCATGTTTAAGGTCTTCTTCCTGACTCACCTTGCTGCCAGCAAGGTGATGGAAAACCGGTTTTCATCGTTAACGGGATTGATTTTTCTGCTGCTGATCAGCACCAGGCCATACATGCATGCACCGCAGCCGGCTCTTTTCGCCGGGGTGTTTCTTGTCCTGGCTTTTAATAAAATGCTCAACACTTATGATGAGAAAATCAGGGTCCTGCAGGTGTTCAACGCCGGAGCGCTGATATCACTGGCAGGTCTGTTTTATTATCCTGCATGGTCGTTTTTTGTCCTGTTGATGGGATCCCTGTCAATTTATTACATCGGCAACCTTAGAAACACCATGGCCGCATTGACTGGTCTTATAATGCCGGTATTTTTCCTGTTCATTGTATTTTGGGTTACCGGGCAACATGAACAGGCTTTTCTCTCCTTTAAGCATTATCAGGCAAACTGGATGGACTTTGGCATCACCTTTTCTTCGTACGACAGAATCTACATATACATCTTTGCTTTGCTGACCATAATCTCCTATCTGTCTATTCGGTTATTGCATATTCCTGCCAAAGCAATAAGGTTCAGAAAACGTATGAAAATCCTAAACCTGGCCCTCCTGGTGGCGCTGTTATCATTTTTTGTGGCGGGAGGGCATCTTCTGGTCAATTATGCATTGCTGGTGATTCCGCTTTCCCTGACACTGTCGGTGTTCTTTGAAGGCCTGAAGCAAAAAAAGCTTGCCGAAGTGCTGTTCCTGCTACTGGTGGCTATTGTGGCCGCCGGTCACATGTTTTCCTGATTATTTCAACCCACAAGAAAAAACACTATTCTCTCATTTTCTAATCATGCATTCTTCATTGAAAGCCCGATGCGTTTTCGCTCTACATCCACCGAAAGTACCCGGACCTGTA
The DNA here is from genome assembly GCA_003557765.1 of Bacteroidales bacterium. The sequence continues at coordinate 11,852 of PWNO01000005.1, read as the reverse complement.
CATGCTTATGGAGCTTGACCACCTCGTTGGGGTCCCTGACGAATCGGTCGGCCAGGTGGCTGATGTGCACAAGACCATCCTGGTGCACACCTATGTCAACAAATGCGCCAAAAGCCGTGATGTTGGTCACGATCCCGGGAAGGACCATGCCTTCCTGCAGGTCTTCCATCCGGAAAATGTTTTTGTCAAAGGCAAATGCGCCAAAGGATGCCCTTGGGTCTCTTCCCGGCCTTTCCAGCTCCCTGAGGATATCCAGGATGGTCGGAAGCCCGGTTTTATCGTCTGCGTAACGTTCAGGTACGATCTGTTCGCGTAGGGTTTTCTTTTTCATGAGATCATCCACACCTGCACCCAAGTCACTGGCCATTTTTTCCACGATATAATAGCTTTCAGGGTGCACAGCACTCTTATCCAGCGGATTGTTGGATTGCTCCACCCGGATAAAGCCTGCTGCCTGCTCGTAAGCTTTCGCTCCCAGCCGGGGTACGTCCATCAGTTCTTTTCTTGAACGGAATGGCCCGTGCGCATTGCGGTATGCCAGGATGGATGCAGCCAGTGCCGGCCCGACGCCCGAGACGTAGGTCAGCAGTTGTTTGCTGGCTGTGTTGATTTCTACGCCAACAGCATTGACACAGCTTACCACGACATCGTCCAGCGCCTGACGCAACAGCTTCTGATCCACATCATGCTGATATTGTCCCACGCCGATGGATTTTGGATCGATTTTTACAAGTTCTGCCAGTGGGTCGGCCAGCCTTCTTCCAATGCTGATGGCTCCCCTGACACTCACGTCATAATCAGGGAACTCCTCCCGGGCCACATCTGATGCAGAATATACAGAAGCGCCACTTTCATTCACCATCACCGCCACGACATCCCGGTCGAAGCGGATGCGGCTTACCATATGCTCTGTTTCTCTACCGGCGGTGCCGTTGCCGATGGCGATTGCATCAATACGGTAGGCGTCAGCCAGGTTGTTGATCTTGGCCATGGCTTCAGATTTTTTGCCTGCCGGCGGATGGGGGTAGATGGTTTCATTATGCAGCAGGCGTCCCTCTTCATCCAGACAAACCACTTTGCAGCCAGTGCGGAACCCGGGGTCGATGGCCAGAATGCGCTTTTGGCCCAGGGGTGGGGCCAGCAACAACTGACGCAGGTTTTCTGCAAATACCGCTATCGCCTTTTTATCTGCTTTTTCCTTAAGCTGCTGACGATATTCGGTTTCGAGCGAGGGTAGCAACAGCCGTTTGTAACCATCCCTGATAGCTGCCAGTGCCTCATCAGCCATTGCACCGGCTTGTTTAATGAAGATGCGCTTCAGTGCAGCAATGGCTTCCTCTTCCTGAGGTGTGATCCGGATCCGGAGCAAACCCTCCTTTTCTCCCCTGAACATCGCCATGATGCGATGAGAGGGTGCCCGTGATGCCTGTTCGTTCCAATCAAACCACGAGGTATATTTTTCCGCTTCCTGTTTTTTGTTTTCCACCACCTTGCTTGTGATCATTCCCTCTTTTGCCAGTAGACGGCGCAGGGCATTCCTGGACTGCGGGCTTTCACTGATCCATTCGGCAATGATGTCACGTGCTCCCGACAGCGCGTCCTCCACAGTGGCCACTTCTTTTGCAGGATCAACAAATGCCCGTGCCCGGCTGGCCGGATCATCCCTCCCCTGGGCCATAATGATTTTCGCCAGCGGTTCAAGGCCACGCTCCCTTGCTATGGTGGCGCGGGTGCGGCGCTTCGGCCGGTAAGGCAAATAAAGGTCTTCCAGCGTCGACAAGTCTGGCGCCTCCAGAATTGATGCCCGTAGTTCGTCTGTGAGCAATCCCTGCTCTTCGATGGACGACAACACAGTGTCTTTTCTGCTATCAAGGTCTTCCAGGCGCTGATGCAAATCCCTGATGGCGCTGATCTGCACTTCGTCGAGTGAGCCCGTCATCTCTTTCCGGTAGCGGGCAATGAAGGGAATGGTGGCCCCGGACTGCAACAACAGCAAGGTTTGTTTGATGTTGTTTCTGTAAAGTCCAGTATCTTGTGCTATGCGATGGATGTGCCTTTCTGATGTCTCTGTTGTCATAGAGAAACTTGTGCTTTTAATTGTAATTCATTGCTTTAATGTTGTGAAGGCTGCATGGAAAGCAAAGCCATCCGTGTCAAAGGGTCATCTTGTGCTGGATGGCCGTTTTGAAACTTTTCCTGTGGTATGGGCTGAGCCCGTGGGTCAGTATCGCCCGACGGTGTGCCGGAGTCGGATAGCCTTTATTGTTCATCCAGTCATACTCCGGGTGTTTCCGGTGCAAGGCAGTCATCAGCTCATCCCGGTGTACCTTGGCAAGGATTGACGCTGCTGCGATCGACAAGTAGGTCGCGTCTCCCTTTACGACACATACATGCGGGATGTTTCCGTATGGCTCAAAATGCCGTCCGTCTGCAAGTATGCAGGCGGGCTGCAGGGAGAGCTGCTGGAGAGCGCTGTGCATAGCGCGAATGGAAGCCCTGAGGATGTTGATTGCATCAATGGTATGATGGTCGATGCTGGCCACCGCATATGCTATGGCGTTTTCTTTGATCAGCACGTTTAGGCTGCTTCGTGCAGCGGCGGAGAGCTGTTTGGAGTCCTGAAGCTTTTCTTTAAGCTCAGGCAGAAGCTGTTCCGGCAAGATGACTGCGGCAGCAGTGACAGGCCCTGCCAGGCAGCCTCTTCCGGCTTCGTCACATCCTGCCTCCGGAAGCAATGTGCCATAATGCTGCTTCAATACCTTGCTCATGTGGTCACCTGTTTTGCCAGAATCCCTTCAAAGATCCGTTTACCGTCTTCATTGCCCAGCTCCGGATCTGCAGCCCGCTCAGGGTGGGGCATCATGCCAAACACATTGCGCGCCTTGTTGCAAACACCGGCAATATTTGATACCGAAGCATTGGGGTTGGCTTCCGGAGTTACCTGGCCATTGGCATCACAATAACGGAAAAGGACCTGCTCATGCGCATGGATGTTGTCGAGCGCATCATCCTGGGCAAAATAGCGGCCTTCGCCATGGGCAATCGGGATCTTCAGCGGAGCTCCTGGAATGGTGGCGGCAGTAACCAGGCTTTTTTTGTGTTCGCTGGTAATGTATGCATTGCGACAGATGAAGCGGTGGCTTGGATTATGAAGCAGCACGCCGGGCAACAGGCGGGCCTCGCAGAGGATCTGGAAGCCATTGCAAATCCCAAGGACATAACCGCCTTTTTGTGCAAAGGGGATGATCTCATCCATGATGGGTGAAAATCGGGCAATGGCACCCGACCGGAGATAATCACCATAAGAAAAACCCCCGGGAAGCACAACGAAATCTATGCCCTTTAAGTCCCTTTCCTTATGCCAGAGTGGCAAAACTTCCTGTCCCAGCTTCTTTTTGAGGACATAAAGCATGTCATGGTCACAATTGGACCCCGGAAAAACCACTACGCCAAACTTCATACGTTGTTTTACATTAGATACTACAGGTATGTGTCTGGCAAAGGTACGTTTTTTGACATGAACGCTGGAGCTTATTCCATGCCATTGCCGTTTTTGCGATAAAGGCTTTCAATCACATCAGCGTAGGTGCTCATCAGGTGCGTCCTTCTCAGCTTGAGTGTGGCGCTGAGCTGACCGGTTTCCACGCCCCATTCATGATCCAGGATTTCAAAACGAGAAACCCGCTCATATTTGCCGAAGCGCTTATTGTAACGATTAATCTCCTTTTCGAATCGCTTGCGGATCCTCGGCAAAGCAATCATCTCCGCATTGGATGTGAATGGGATCTCCTTGACTTCACACCAGGACCTCAGGTGGTTAAAATCCGGCACCACGATAGCTGCGGGTGCGGACTGATTTTCGCCGATCACCATGATCTGATCAATGAACGGGGATTCTTTGAAAGCATTTTCAAGTACCTGAGGATGGATGTATTTCCCAAAAGAAGTTTTGAAAATGACTTTTTTCCGGTCGGTGATCCGCAGCTGGCCCTCTGGTTCAATCACGCCTACATCGCCAGTATGGAACCAACCCTCCTCGTCGATGACCTCCCTGGTGAGTTCCGGGGCCTTATAATAGCCCATCATCACGTTGGGTCCTTTCACCAGGATTTCCCCGTCTTCAGCGATTTTTACCTGTACACCCCGTAACACGGGCCCCACCGTGCCAAACTTGATTCCGTTCGGACTGAAATCACTTACGGCAATCACGGGCGATGTTTCGGTAAGGCCATAACCTTCAATGACGCGTATGCCCACGGCCCAGAAAATGCGTCCGAGTCTTGGCTGCAGTGCGGCGCCACCTGATACCACAATGTCCAGGTTCTTTCCCAGCGCAGCTTTCCACTTGCTAAACACCAGCTTGCGGGCTATTTTCAGCTTCAGGGCATACCAGGGGTTCCTTTTTTCCTTGCCGATCTCATAGCTGAGCCCCACGTTATTGGCCCAGAAAAAGATCCCCTTTTTGATTCCCGACAGGTCCCTGCCCTTCATCAGGATTTTGTCGTATACCTTCTCCAGCAGACGCGGAACCGTGGTAAACACATGCGGATGCACCTCGCGCAGGCTTTCGGCAATTACCCCCATGTTGGAAAGGTAGTACATCGAAAGCCCTTTGTAGATAAAGGTGTAATTCATCATCCTTTCATAGATGTGGCAAATCGGCAGGAAACTCATCGCACGATGTGTTGGCCCGTATGGCGGAATGTAGGAAACCGCCATGAAGTTGCTGATGATGTTTGCGTGGGTCAGCATCACCCCCTTGGGCGTTCCGGTCGTTCCTGAGGTGTAAATGATGGTTACCATGTCATCAGTATGGATGCCATCCTTGAGCTTTTGTAGTTTGTCGGGCTGGGGATTGGACTTGCCAAGTTCCATCAACTCATCAAGGTGCTTTACACCGAAAAGGTCCTGGAAAGTATAGATGGCCTGAACGCCCGGGATGTTGGCCACGATTTTCTGAATGCGGCGATACATCTCTTCACCTGCGACAAATACGTATTTTACCTCTGCATGCCTGAGGATGTAAGCATAATCCTTGTCGCTTATGGTAGGGTAGATCGGGATATGGATGGCGCCAATCTGCTGTACACCCATGTCCAGAAAATTCCATTCCGGCCTGTTAAAGGTAATGGAGGCAATCTTGTCTCCTTGTTCAACACCAAGCTTTAGCAGCCCGTAGCTGACATGGCGGGTGTTATCAACCCATTCCTGGGTGGAATACTTTTTCCATTTGCCGTTATCCTTGCCTGCCAGCGCATCTTCCTTGTCCGGGCACATCGCTGCGTAACGGTCCAACAAATCAAATATCCTCTTTACCTCCATAGGGAAAGATTTTTGTTTTATACGTATGTTTAAGGTTTAGGGCACGAAAATAGGATTTTTTTCTTGTTTGATCTATATTATTTTTAAAAAAAGGTGCCTGTTGGATCAGTGCCCCGTCAGCAATGGTGTTTTGCGGGTGTAATGTCCAAGGAATACCGATGCATATATGGTTGTTGGAGTTAAAGAAGGATCCCGGACAGCATTATGGGCTTTTGCTGCCCGGGATAAAAGCTGTGAAAAGATCAGTCACAAGCTTTATTTCTTCATTTCCGCAAAGAATTTGTAGAAGTGCGGGATGGTTTCCATGCCCTTATAAAACTGTGTTAATGGGTAGTTTTCATTTGGGGAGTGTATCGCGTCGGTCTCCAGGCCAAATCCCATGAGAATGGATTTAATGCCGAGGATTTGCTCGAACATGGAAATGATGGGAATGCTTCCTCCGCTGCGGTAGGGGACAGGCTTAATGCCGTAACTCTGCTCGTAAGCTTTGCTGGCTGCCTGGTACTCCGGTGTGTCGGTCGGGCTCACGTAACCTTCGCCGCCATGGAGAAAAGCTACTTCCACCTTGACGCAATCCGGGGCGATGGACAGGAAGTGGTCTTTGAAAAGCTGTGTGATCTTTTTTGAGTTCTGATGAGGTACCAGACGCATGGATATCTTGGCATGGGCTTCGGAAGGAAGTACTGTTTTGGCTCCCTTTTCCGTGTAGCCGCCCCAGATGCCATTTACATCCAAAGAAGGCCTGATGCCGGTACGTTCAAGTGTGGAATAGCCTTTCTCGCCTTGGAGCGCTTTGACGCCGATGGACTTTTTGTAGCCTTCCTCATCGAAAGGTGCTCTGGCCATCTCCTTGCGTTCTTCATCGCTGAGTTCTTCCACGTCATCGTAAAAGCCCTTTACGGTAATGCGGCCGTTCTCATCCACCAGGCTACTGATCATGTCGCAGAGGATGTTGACAGGGTTAGCCACTGCACCGCCATAAAGACCGGAATGCAGGTCGCGGTTCGGCCCGGTCACATGTACCTCACAATATGAGAGTCCCCTCAATCCGGTGGTGATCGAAGGCGTGTCCGGGCCAAGCATTGCCGTATCCGATACCAGGATCACGTCCCCGGCAAGCTTCTCGCGGTTCTCTTCCAGAAATTTTCCAAGGCTCGGGCTGCCAATCTCTTCTTCTCCTTCAATCATAAACTTGACATTACAGGGCAGCTGGTCGGTGTTTAACAGGTATTCAAAGGCGGCAAAATGCATGAACATCTGCCCTTTGTCATCATCAGCACCCCTTGCAAAGATCTTCCCTTCGCGGACTTCAGGCTTAAATGGCTCACTTTTCCAAAGCTCCAGCGGCTCAACGGGCTGTACGTCATAATGGCCATAGATGATCACGGTCGGCAGGTCCGGGTTAATGGTCTTCTCGCCATATACCACAGGGTGGCCTTCTGTATCGCACACTTCGGCCTTGTCTGCCCCTTTCTTCAGCAGGTTTTCTTTCACCCACTCAGCGGCCTTATACATGTCGGCTTTGTGTGCCTCCTTCGAACTGATGGAAGGAATGCGGATCAGTTCAAACAACTCTTCCAGGAAGCGATCCTTGTTGTCTTCAATGTACTGTTTTAAGTCTTGCATATGTGTCTTGTTTGAGATGAATTGTGCTGTCACCTGGAATAATCCAGGAATGTCTGCAAATATAGGAAAAGTTGCGAAACAGACGGAATCATCCCACTAATCCCATCCAAACCAACGGTCGATCTCGCGCCGTTCTTTTTTGGTTGGACGACCTTTCCCGTGGTGACGCATGCCAGCCTGACTTTTGGCTATCTCCAGTTTCTGATACTCTTCCTCCGGGGTCAGGTCCTCCATATACTGGCTGACCAGTTTGGCACCCACCCTTTTTTCCAGCAGCTCCTTAACCCTGATGATACGCATGATGGGGCCTCCCTGAACTGTGATGACCATTCCGACATGAATCTCCCGGGAAGGCTTTAAGGCCTGGTCATCCACCTTTACTTTTCCGGCGCGGCAGGCCTCCGTGGCTTGGCTGCGTGTCTTGAACAGCCTTACTGCCCATAAGTATTTGTCGATGCGCGGCGTGTTGGACATGGTCAAGGTGGAGGTTCAGGGGTTAGGGATTAGTTGGGTTTGAGGTTTAAAGATTGAGGCTGCCCGGGGCATATGCGAAGGAGACTTTAAGCATTGGCGCATTGCAGGGTTAATGATTGTAGCGATAGCGGTTTATTTTTTCCGGAAGTAGAGTTTCATGGGTACTCCGGAAAAATTAAAACGGCTTCGGATCTGGTTTTCCAGGAAGCGCTCATAAGACTCCTTGATGTATTGGGGCAGGTTGCAGAAGAAGGCAAAAGACGGATAATGAGTTGGCAGCTGCGTCACATATTTGATTTTGATGTATTTCCCCTTTGTGGATGGCGGGGGTTGGTTTTCGATGATGGGAAGCAACACCTGGTTGAGCTTGCTGGTGGATATCTTCTGCTGGCGATTGTGGAAGACCTCCACGGCCACTTCTATGGCCTTGAACACCCTTTGTTTGGTCAGCACACTGGTAAATATGACCGGAATATCTGTCAATGGCGCGATTTTTTCCCGGATGTGCTCCTCGTAGCGCCTTACGGCATGGGTGTCTTTGTTAGTGATCAGATCCCACTTGTTGACCAGGATCACAATGCCCTTGTTGTTCCGGGCTGCCAGGGTGAAAATATTCAGGTCCTGCGACTCAAATGGCATGGTCGCATCCACCATGAGCAGGCACACATCGGCCAGCTCAATAGCTCTTACAGAGCGCATCACCGAATAAAACTCGATGTTCTCCCTGACTTTGCCCTTTTTACGTAAACCAGCGGTGTCGACAAGGTAAAAGTCGAACCCATAGCGGTTATAGCGGGTATGAATGGTGTCGCGGGTTGTCCCCGGGATATCGGTTACGATGTTTCTTTCGGTGCCCAGCAACGTGTTGATGATGGATGACTTACCCACATTCGGCCTGCCCACAAACGCGAAACGGGGAATATCAGCATCTGTTTTTTCGACCTTGTTTTTGTTGAGCGTTTTTACCAGGGCATCCAAAAGATCACCGGTGCCACTGCCGTTTATGCTGGAAACCGGGTACACCGCCTCGACTCCGAGCTCATAAAAGGCCGTGCTCTCTGTAACCAGTTTGCTGTTGTCGGCTTTGTTGGCCACAAGGAAGTATGGCTTGCCACTCTGCCGCAGCAGGTCTGCCACTTCGCGGTCGAGGGGACTGACCCCTTCGATGGTGTCTGTGAGAAAGAGGACCACATGCGCTTCCTCAAGCGCAATCTCCACCTGTTCACGGATCTGCTGCTCAAAGATGTCTTCCGAACCGGCTACATACCCCCCGGTGTCGATAACGGAAAACTCCACGCCATTCCAGTCTGACTTGCCGTAATGCCTGTCGCGGGTAACACCTGCCGTAGGGTCTACGATAGCCATGCGCCTCTTGGTGAGCCTGTTAAATAACGTGGATTTCCCCACGTTCGGCCGACCGACTAATGCTACGATATTGCTCATTTTCAGTTTTTTAAAAGATTCCCGGATTGGCGGCCGGTTATTTGTAACCAAAACGTCGCAACTGGGTCTCGTCCTCCCGCCAGTTACGGCTTACCTTCACATGCAATTCAAGGAAAACCTTTTTGCGCAGAAAAGTTTCCAGGCTTTTACGGGCTTCTGTGCCGACCCTTTTAAGCGCTTTTCCCTTATGCCCGATGATGATGCCTTTCTGGCTGTCACGTGCCACGTGTATCACGGCCCTGATTCTGATCAGCTGATCCTCCTCCTTGAAAGCGTCCACAGCTACCTCCACAGAGTAAGGCACTTCCTGTTTATAGTTCAACAACACCTTCTCCCTGATGGTCTCCGCCACAAAAAACCGTATGGGTTTATCGGTCAGCTCATCTTTGGGATAAAAAGGCGGAGACTCGGGCAAAAGCTCCAGGATCTTATTAAGGACTACATCGATGTGATATCCGTATAGTGCTGAAACAGGAAAAACGTGCCACGTCGGCCAGGCTTTTTTCCACTGGTCACGCACCGTTTTAATCTCCTGTTCACTTGCCAGGTCGGCCTTGTTGATCAGCAACATTACCGGTGCATTGGCACGGTCAATCTTGCGCAGCATATCCTCATGTGAAAAATCATCGTTGACCTCTGTCAATACAATATATAAATCGGCATCCTCCAATGCACTGTGCACAAAGTGCATCATGTGTTCCTGGAGCCTGTAGTTGGGTTTTAATATGCCCGGCGTGTCTGAAAAGACAATCTGGTAATCCACACCATTGGCAATACCCAGAATCCGATGTCGGGTAGTCTGTGCTTTGGGAGTAATGATCGACAATCGTTCCCCGAGAAGCGTGTTCATCAGGGTCGATTTCCCTACATTGGGGTTCCCTATGATATTTACGAAACCGGCTTTGTGCATATGAATGATGTAATGATCAACAGTGTACTGAGCAATCCGCCACACTTTTTTTGTATGACGCAGATTTTTCCGGTACAAAGTTAGGCTTTTCAGAAAAACACGGGTAACATTTGGTTATGTGAAACGGTTTTACTACTTTTGCCCCCTGAATGACAGTGCGGGGTGGAGCAGAGGTAGCTCGTCGGGCTCATAACCCGAAGGTCGCAAGTTCGAATCTTGCCCCCGCTACCAGGTTAACCCTGCTTATCGCTAAGATAGGCAGGGTTTTTTATTGGCACGCGTTGCCAATGAACATTTTCATTTGATGCTTGTTGCTTGTGTGTGTCGATATTTATTTCTGCATATAGGTATATATGGTTCTTGGGGCCAATTTATTTGGCAGCATGAATGCAAACTAAGAAAATGACTGGATTATGAAAACTCGAATTTTTATGCAAATGATGAGCATCTTCCTGATGGGTTTTCTCTTGATGCCCGTTGATTTGATTGCTTCCGAAGAATCGGAAAACACTCCTGGTGAGGCTGCTTTTGCCGTGCTTGGAAACTGTGGCATGTGTAAAGACCGTATTGAAAGAGCAGCTTATAGCGTCCGGGGAGTTCGCAGTGCTGAATGGGAAGAGGAAGAGCAAATGATCAAGGTAAGATATCGTCCCAACAGAACCAACCAGGAAGAAATTGAACGCGCAATTGCAGAAGCGGGACATGACACGGAAAACTTTCTGGCCGACGATGAAACCTATGAAAATCTGCATCATTGCTGTATTTATCCCAGAGACCCCGAAATGCTTGAAAATAACCGGCGCTATTACGAGGATTAAGGCTTTGGTCAGGCAAGTAAAGCCTATTTGTGCTTTTCGTTTTGCTCACTGAACATTTTCCGATTTACATCACTAGTGTCGTGTCAATGCTACTGTGTCGCATAAGTCGCAGAGATGAGGAAAAAGATCAAGACTTGGGCCGGCTAAAGTAGCGTTGACATGACACTAAGTCCGGAAGTGTTGTTTCTATAAAAAATGCGTATCTTTGACAAGCTTTCCTGAAATGCAAGATGCTATGCAGGCTCATATCAGGAACCGTTTTTTACTGATCAGCATGTTTGACTGATTTATGATAAAGACCATAGGCAAACATATCATTAGTTACCTGCTGGCATCCATGTTCTTGGTGTCATTCACGGGCATGCGCCTGCTGATCCATCATTGCATGGCTTGTGATACAACTGATGTAGCTCTTCTTGGGCTGCATGCAGAAAATCCGGATGCCATGCACCGGGATCATGCCGATGGTGGAACCTGCGCGATTCCACCAGATGATGCAGAGGCTGCAAGCTGCCAGATCCCACTGGATGATTCCAAAGATGCCAGCTGCTGTGACTCCCATGGCACCCCTGGCAGTCACGGTTGCGGAGACTGCTGCCGGTCAGAGGTACATTACCTGCGGGCTGAGTTTGAAGTAACCGCAGATAAGCATGAACCACGCCTGGCTCCAGTGCTGATCACCCTGCTCCCCACACTCATGTGTGCCGAAAGGTTTGTGCCTGAGGAGCCCCTGACACTTGCCATACCGGTTGTAGATGAACGACCACCACCACGCTTAACCGGCCGCGATTTCGTGATCTATGCTCACTGCCTGAAGATTTCATAACTTTCTTTATTTAGCAATCTGCTGCGTTGCCCCGGGCATCTTGTGATCATGCCAAGGGTAGAAAATTGGCATTCATGGTCAGGCAGCAGGTTGTCATTTCTTTTTGTCTTTCCAAAATAATCATTCAAAAAAATGTTTGCTAGTTATGAAATCAATAATAAACCCTGTTTTACTGACAATGGTCATCCTGCTGGCTATGCATAATACTGTATTGGCAGATCGGCAATACGTGTATGGCAAAGTATATGAATTGGAGCAGCATTATGACCATCACCACATGTATCCGCTGGTTGGTGCACACGTGGTGTGGATGGGAACCTCCAGCGGTGTGGCCACAGATGGGGAGGGCAGTTTTGAAATCCCCGTCACCGTTGAATTGCCGCATAAACTCGTATTCAGCTACATTGGCTACAAGAGCGACACCTTGCTGGTA
>PWNO01000280.1 GCA_003557765.1 Bacteroidales bacterium | reverse complement strand
GAAGAGATCGTTGACCTTGACCAGAAGATCAATGTCGTGATCCTTGACTTTGACGAGAACAAAAAACGCATTGCCCTTGGCCTGAAACAGCTTACCCCGCATCCATGGGATTCACTGGATCCGGAAATGAAGGTTGGGGACAAAGTGAAAGGCAAAGTGGTGGTGATCGCTGACTATGGTGCCTTTATTGAAATTGCACCTGGTGTGGAAGGCTTGATTCACGTTTCTGAGATGTCGTGGTCGCAGCATTTACGCACTGCGCAGGACTTCCTGAAGGTAGGCGATGAGGTGGAAGCCGTCATCCTGACACTCGACCGTGAAGAACGCAAGATGTCGCTTGGCATCAAGCAGCTGATTCCCGATCCGTGGGAGAACATCCTGGAGAAATATGCTGTCGGAACAAAGACCACTGCCACCGTTCGTAACTTCACTAACTTTGGCATCTTCGTTGAACTGGAAGAAGGGGTGGATGGCCTGATCCATATCAGTGACCTCAGCTGGAGCAAAAAAATCAAGCACCCGGCTGAATTCACCAAGATCGGTGAAAGCATCGAGGTTGTTGTGCTCGACGTGGATAAGGAAAACCGCCGCCTGAGCCTTGGACACAAACAGCTGGAAGAAAACCCGTGGGACGTGTTCGAATCTGTCTTTACCATTGACAGCGTACATCAGGGAACTATCGTAGGGACTTCAGACAAAGGTGTAATCGTGGCACTTCCTTATGGCGTAGAAGGTTTTGCGCCAACACGGCATATCGTAAAAGAAGACGGTTCTGCTGCCAAGATGGATGAAACACTTGATTTCAAGGTGATTGAGTTTAATAAGGAAAGCAAAAAAATCGTTGTGTCACATACCAAGGTATTCCAGGATGTTAAATATGCTGAACGCGCTTCTGAGGCTGCCGACAGGAAGACCAGGGAAAAGGCTACCAAGAAAGTGATGAAGAAGATGAAGGACAGCCAGGAAAAAACCACGCTTGGTGATATCGATGCATTGGCCAACCTGAAGTCAGCCATTGAGAAAACAGAAGAGACCCAACGTTCAGCCAAGAAGGAAGAGGCATTGAAGAAGCTGGAAGCCAAGGCTGCTGAAGAAAAGAAGAAAAAGAAAGAAGAGAGCAAGGCTGAAAGTGCTGATAAAGAGGCAAAAGAGGAGAAACCTGAGGCGAAAGCGAAGGAGGAAAAGGCTGAAAAAGAAGATCAGCCTGCAGAAAAGGAAGAAACCAAATCCAGCAAGAAAGAAAAGTCCAAGGCTGAAGAGAAAAAGGAAGCAGAGACAAAAGCTGATGAAAAGGCTGACAAGTCTGCAAAGAAGGAAGAACCGAAGGATGAAGAGGAGAAGAAAGAAGAAACACCTGATGCCGCGGATGCCAAGGAAGAGAAAAAGACAGCAAAGAAGAAGCCTGCAGCAAAGAAAGCTTCATCCGGAAAAGAGGAAGATAAGGCCGAAGATCCAAAAGCTGACTTAGACGAAGGAGAAGAGGACGATAAGAAGGAAGAATAATTATTCATCCCTGTAATTTATATAGCGGGTTGTCTTTATACAGGTAACCCGCTTTTTTTATGCACAATATATCTTGCACGGATCGGTCAGACAACGGTCGATATCACAGCTCTTCCTGATGTGGATCGTGCCGGAGGCTTCTGAACAGGACCTGGATGGGGTGTATGGCCTGACGACCCGTGCCTTCCAGGATTTGCTGGCGGCAGCTTGTTCCTGAAGCAACGATCGTGTCATTTGGTGATGTTTTACGGATAGCCGGGAAAAGCGCCAATTCCCCAATTTGCATACTCAGGTCATAATGGTTTTTCTCAAAACCGAATGCTCCGGCCATTCCACAACAACCGCATTCAATGGCATGGACGGAGCGTCCCGGCAACAGGGAAAGCATCTTTTCTGTATGGTTTGTGGATGACAGGGCTTTTTGATGGCAATGTCCGTGATAATGGATGTATTCTTTTCCGGGAGTAAACAATGATGCAGGGAGATTCCCCCGTTCCGCTTCCTTCGAAATAAACTCTTCCACGGTAAGTGTTTGGGCTGCCACTGCCACGGCCTTATCCTGCAATTCACCCCTTAGCAAGACGGGGTACTCATCGCGAAAACAAAGAATGGCGGAGGGTTCAATGCCAACCAAAGGGGTTTGTGGCGTAATGTGTGTATGGAGTTGCTCCACATTATGTCTGGCGATTTTTTGTGCCTTTTCGAGTAAGCCTTTGGAAATTGCTGCACGGCCGCTCTCTTTGTGGTTGGTCATATGCACTTGATAGCCCAGTCTGTTTAGCAACAAAATGGTCTCAATGCCCACCCGGGTATCATTGTAGTTGGTGAACTCATCACAAAACAGCACCACGCCCGGTTTGTCTTGATTGCCTTGATTCAGTCGTTCCAGGTTTTCACTGGCCCATTTTCTAAGGGTCTGCTTGTGCAAGCGTGGCAATCTTCTTTTCTGGCTGAAGCCCAAAATGCTTTTGATCAGGGGGGCGCTGGCCCGACCATCAGCGAAAAAATTGAATAACCACGGGATCTTGCTCCCAATGCTGTTGGCAAGAGCGTAAGCCCCGATAATTTTCGCTCTCAGGGGAACACCGCGCTGGATGTAATATTGCTGCAACGCCTCTGCTTTGAAGGCGGCCATGTCGATATTTGAGGGGCATTCTGACTGACAAGCCTTGCATGACAGGCAAAGGTCCAGGATATTGATGATGGCTGTTTCATCAAAAGGGTTTTTCTTTCTTGAATTGGTAAGGTATTCCCTCAGCAGGTTGGATCTGCCGCGGGTGCTGTCGTATTCGTCCAGTGTGGCATGGTAGGATGGACACATGACGCCTCCTGCCTGATGCGGTTTCCGGCAATCGCCCGAGCCATTGCACTGTTCAATGGCTCGCTGTATGCCATGATTATGGCTAAAGTCAAAAAAGGTTTTAATCTTCTTTGTTTCCTGGCCAGGCTGGTAGCGTAAAGCGGTTTTGATGGAGGGGGTGTCTGTGATCTTGCCCGGGTTCAGCAAATGATGCGGGTCCCAGGAAGACTTCACATCATGCAGCATCTTTGCACATTTTTCTCCCAGCACTGTCGGAATAAAATGTCCGCGCAGTCTGCCGTCGCCATGCTCCCCGCTGAGTGACCCGCGGTATTTCCGGATAATGCCTGCCATCTCCTCTGCAACCTGGTAAAAGCGTTCAATGTCGGCGCGGCTCTTCAGGTTGAGCAGCGGCCGCAGATGCAACTCGCCCGAACCGATGTGGGCATGGTATACACAAGAGAGATTAAGCCTGTCAAGCATTGCTTTCACATCGTGGATGAAAGCCGGCAGGTCTTCTACCCTGACAGCTGCATCTTCAATGACCGATACGGGTCTGGTATCGCCAGGAATGTTCGTCAGCGAGCCCAAACCTGCTTTACGCAGCGTCCAGACCTTTGGGATGTCCGTTCCCCAAATCCGTGGAAAATGATAACCCAGCCCCCTGCTCCGCATCTCATCTTCCATCCTGCGCGCTTGCTCTTCAATAGCTGCCCTGTGTTCTCCCATCAATTCCACGATAAGGAGGGCTCCAGGCGTCCCTTTAAGAAAAAAACGGTTTTTGGCCTGCTCCCGGTTATGGCGGGTGCGTTCCAGGATATGATGGTCCATGAGCTCAACGGCAGCCGGCTGTTGTTTGAGGGCAATCAAGTTGGCCTGCATGGCTTCTTCCACGGTGTCGAGATGTACGCAAAGCAGGCACTTTTCACCCGGCGGCAAAGAAACAAGGTTTAGTTTAATCTCTGTAAACAGGGCCAATGTGCCTTCAGATCCGCTCAACAATGTGGAAAAATTGAATGGTTTGCTTCCTCCAAAAGGGGTCGTCTCCAAAAGCAAATCCAATGCGTATCCTGTATTCCTTCTTTTGATTGCAGGATCCGGATAGTTGTTTTGTATCTCCTGTTGGTTTTCTCTGTTGGAGAGCATCTTGAAAATATCCTGGTAGATTTTGTTTTCCAGCTTGCTGCCTATGCATTGCTGCCGGAAGCTTTCTTTGTCGAGCGGGCCGAAGATGACCTCTTCGCCGTTGGCAAGCAAGCCCTTAATTTCCAGGGTATGGTCACGCGTGCTTCCATATATGAGGGAGTGTGCCCCACACGCATTGTTGGCCACCATGCCGCCAATCATACAGCGATTGCCGGTAGAAGCCTCCGGGCCAAAAAACAATCCATATGCTTCAAGGTGACGGTTCAGGTCATCCAGGATCACCCCCGGCTGAACCTTCACCCAACGCTCTTCCGGGTTTAACTCCAGGATCCGGTTCATCCCTGAACAGTCGACCACAATGCCGTGTCCCACCACCTGACCTGCCAGGGATGTCCCCGCAGCTCGCGCAATGACCGGCAAACGGTGTATCTGGCAAAATGCAAGAATCTTTTTGAGGTCTCCGGCGTGGGCAGGCAGGCAAACTGCAGCAGGTACCTCACGGAATACCGAGGCATCTGTGGCATACAACAGCCGCCGGTTGATATCTGTATGTAACACCCCGTCAAGTTGTGCACGCAAGTCTTCAAACGGAATGGGTATGGATGTGGTCACCATGTTGCATAGATCTTATCGGCTTGATGACTGCCTGCAGCGTAAGATGCCAACACGCGATAGCCAGTGCCTTGCCTTCAAAGGTACGATAAATCACAGGAATGCAACATAACTGGTCAATTGCCGGGTAACATGGTGCAAGTGAAGGGGTATCTGGCACCAAAAGTGAAAATCAGACTTGTGGCCCGTTTAAAAAATCGAGGCATTTGCAAATGGCATGGCATGACGGGCATTTTCCGTATCTTCGCACCGGGCTGATGGCAGACCCTCAGGATGTTCCACATAAAAAACAACATGCTTATGTCAATGATCATTGCTAAGGACATTCATAAATCGTATGATGACCTTGAAGTGTTGAAAGGCATCGACCTTATGATTGAAAAAGGAGAAATTGTTTCCATCGTGGGGGCATCCGGTGCCGGCAAAACCACCCTCTTGCATATTATCGGCACCCTTGATCGTTTCGATCGCGGCAGGATAGAGATTGACGGACTTGATATCAGCAAAATGGGAGATAAGCAGTTGTCAGACTTTCGTAACTGCCATATCGGTTTTGTGTTCCAGTTTCACCACCTCTTGCCGGAATTTACGGCGCTGGAGAATGTGTGCATTCCTGCGTTTATCGCGGGCATGTCAAGGCGTAGGGGTGAAAGCAAGGCACGCGAACTGCTGGATCTGTTGGGTTTGTCAGCACGGGTCGAACATAAGCCATCGGAGTTAAGTGGCGGCGAGCAACAGCGGGTGGCTGTGGCCCGGGCGCTGGTGAACGATCCTGTGGTGGTGCTTGCCGATGAACCCAGCGGAAACCTTGATTCAGCTGCTTCTGCCGAACTGCACAACCTGTTTTTTGATTTGCGTAAGCGGCTTAACCAGAGCTTTGTAATTGTGACCCATAACGAAAGCCTTGCGGACATGGCCGACCGGAAGCTTACCATTCACGACGGGGTCATCCTTTGACCATCTGCTGTAGCTGCTCCTCATCGATGATCGGAACACCCAATGCCGCTGCCTTTTTTTCCTTTTCCGGCCCCATTTTTTCACCTGCCAGCAAGTAGTGGGTTTTGGAAGACAAGCTGCTTTTGATTTCTCCACCGTGTTGGGAGATGTAAGCTTTTATTTCGTCTCGGGAAAAATTTGAGAATACGCCAGATACCACGAAGGACTTGCCTTCCAGCGGTCCTTCGACCGGTTTTTCTTCTTTCCCGGCGGCTGTTTCAAACTGCAGACCGGCATCTTTCAGCCGCCGGATTATTTGCAGGTTTTCTGCCTGGTTAAAGAAGGCCAACAAGCTATCAGCTACTTTTTCTCCCACGTCCCGAACCTCCAGAAGGTCTTCACGCGATGCAGCCATCAGGCTGTCCATATCGCCGAAGTGCCTTGCCAGTTTGCGGGCCATGGTCTCGCCAAGGTGCCTGATGCCTATGGCATAAAGCACACGCTCAAAAGGCACGTCGCGTGACCTGCTGATGGCATCCAGGATGTTCTTCACGGTCTTATGTCTGAAGCTGACCTTCTTTTCCTTAAGGGTGTCGGGATTGACGATGGTTTTTTCGAGTCCGATGAGGTCCTCATAATTAAGGTCGTATAAGTCAGCCACATTGTGTATTAATCCTTTAGACAACAACAATTCGGTTTTCCCCTGTCCCAGGCTTTCGATGTTCATGGCCCTGCGACTGATAAAGTGTTCTATTTTGCCTTGTATTTGCGGAGGACAGCCCCTGCTGTTCGGACAATAATGCACGGCCTGTTTTTTCTCAAGCCTGGTGTTACACTCGGGACAGTTTGTGGCAAAGCTAACTGACTTTGCACCCCCGGGTCGTTGGCTGGTGTCTACACCAGTAACCTTTGGAATGATGTCACCGCCCTTTTCTACGATTACCTGGTCACCCAGATGGAGGTCGAGCTCAGCCATTCTTTCTTCATTATACAGGGATGCCCTTTTTACAATAGTTCCTGCAATATGTACAGGCTTCAGGTTGGCCACAGGGGTGATCGCCCCTGTGCGTCCGACCTGGTAATTTACTTCATACAGCCTGGTGATGGCCTCTTCGGCCTTGTATTTGTAAGCTATGGCCCACCGGGGAAATTTGCTTGTATACCCCATGGCCTCTTGTTGGTCCCAGTCGTTCAGCTTGATCACCACACCATCAATATCATATGGGAGTTTGCTCCGTTGTTCAGCGTATTCATTGATAAATGCAAATACCTTATCTATGGTGTTGCACATCCTGACATCCTCAGAAACACGAAAACCACACATTTTAAGGGTTTGCAGGCTTTCCCAGTGGGTGTTTAAAGGCAGGTCATCACCATAAGCGGCATAGATGAAGCAATCCAGGTTACGGGAGGCCACAATGCTTGAATCTTGTACCTTCAGTGTGCCTGCAGCTGCATTACGCGGATTGGCAAATGGTTTTTCATTGTTTTTTTCTTTTTCCTCATTGAGGTGAAGAAAGCTTTTGTGGGGCATGTAAATCTCACCCCGTACTTCGAGCTTCGCTGCCGGGCTGTCACGCAGCACAAGGGGAATGCTTCTGATGGTACGCACATTCGTGGTGATCTCATCCCCCTGTACGCCATCGCCGCGGGTTACTGCGCGAACCAATTCACCATTTTCATAAGTCAGTGATATGGCTACACCATCGTATTTGAGCTCACACACGTAAGCATAGTCTTCCCTGATACGCTTTCGGATGCGTTCATCAAAAGCCATCACCTCTTCACGGCTGTAAGTATTGCTTAGCGACAGCATAGGATAGACATGCTTTCTGGCTGCGAATTTTTTGGTCACCTGACCACCCACGCGTTGTGTTGGGGAATTGTTGCTGGCAAGCTCAGGATGCGCATGTTCCAGCTTTTGCAACTCTTCCATGAGCATGTCGTATTCGTAGTCGCTGATTGCAGGATCTGCCAGTACATAATACCGGTAATTGTGGTCATTGATCGCCCTGGTCAGCTGCTCAACACGCTTCTTTGCTTCTTGCTTTTCCATTGAAAACCCTTCATTCTATGATTTACTTTACCGGGTAAATATAAAAAAATGCCGGTGTCGATCCGGCATTTTTTGTTTTTCATCCTGCAAAGGCACGAATCCCTTGACTTCCTGATCATGCCTCAGCCTGGCATTACGGTCCGCCGATGAGCAAACTCAGGTTTTTGGAGTTGATGAACATCACCGGGATCTTTTCCTTGTTGTACATGACCCTTTCTTCTTCTTTGTTGAATGGATTACAAGTCAGCTTATCCGGGTCGGAGGTGATCATGATGGCATCTGACTGCTGTTGTTTGGCAAACTCCACTACCTGAAGACCAAAAGAACCGCTGGGCTTGGCACAATGCGTCTTATAAGGGATGTTATGGTGATCAAGGATCTCGCAAATCTGTTTCAGGTCGGCCCTGAGCTTCCGGTCCGTAGGACCATCGCCGTAATTGTCGATAAAGATATCAAAATGTGAGCCGGCAGCACGGTGCAGGATTTTTGCCCATTTTACCTTCTGTTTGGAACCCGGCAATGGATCAAGCGGATACACAATATGCCTGTAGTTTATGTTACCGGCCGGCTTTTGAATGACAACAACGGGCACCGGTGATTTCTTAACCACCTTCAGGGCAAAACTGCCCACAATCCACTGAATGCCCTTTTTGCCATGTGTACCAAGGAAATGCAGCAGGGCATCGTAAGCTTTGCCAACTTCTGCAATAACCTGAAAAATCTTTCCTCGTTTAACGACGACAATGCTTTCCACACCATGGCTTTTCTTAAGCTTCTCAGCGATGCCTTCCAGTTTTTCGGTTATGTAGCTTTCAGGTTTTCCTTCGCGCTTGAGCATCCTGCGCGTGTACTTGTCAATCACATGCAAGAGAAGCACTTTTCCGTTAAGCATCTTTGCCATGGTTGCGGCATGATCTATGGCGAAGTCACTGATTTCAGTAAAGTCTGTGGTGGCCAGTACGATAGGTTGATTGGCGTTGTCCATGTCGAAATGTTTGGTGAGCAATCAGATGGCGCGCATGTTTTGACCCACAAGTTATGAATAATTTTTTGTTTATCAAAAGAAAAGCAAGCGATGATGCCATGAACACTGTGATCAGCATGGGTATGACATCTGATATCATTTTTATGGCAGACACTAAGGGAGATAAGCCCGTATGTGGAATGCGCCGCTTGCAGGAGAGATCATCATTTCCTGGCAAAAAGGGCTGCGATTTTGTCATTTTTGGAAAGCATGACACCAGTTTCCGCTAAGTTTTTGATTTGATTATACAGGTGGTGAAATGGGAAGCTGGTATTCAGCGCAGGGGTAGCCGGTACATGAGCTGGTAGTGAAACGAAAGGCTTGTATTGTTTCCTGATTTGCCAAAGCCGCTGATGAAATAGGGGTCCATAGCGGGTGCTGACGTATCGGATATCATCAACCTGCCGCGCAGGCTCCATCCCAGGAAGATATTGTTCCATATTTCGGTTTTGAGTCCTATGCCGGCTTCCAACCAATGTGCCTGGTAGCTTTCAGCTGGAATGACAGTTTCACGTGCCCCCCAATAGGGTGACGGTATTAAAACAAAGGGAGCTTCATGTTCCAGTTTTCCATATCCATATCGCAGGGATGCCAGCAAAACATCGTTGGGGCTGTCGGGGTTGCGCTCCAGGATGTTGAAGTCGGCACCAATCCTGATAAAATATCCATCAGCCTGATAGACATGGGTTTCCTTTTCCACATCTACCTCCAACAGGCCGGCTTCTATTGCAAAAAAATGGCTTTTGCGCCACTCCACATCAAGCGTGATCTCGCCGGTGATGGTTTCCGGTTCAATCAGGTGGCGGGCAAAACCGGATATATCGATACCAAGCCGCACCGATGGCACGAATAGTGTGTCATTCACTTCTTCTGTCATTCCAACCTGGCTAATTGCCAGGAATGGTATCAGGAACAAATATTTGAATATGTTCATCCAAAGTGTTTGTTACTTCAGGCATTTCAAGGGAAAGGCCCTCAACATAATGGTTGGTATATTCAACCTCTTGTATATTAAAAAACACCGTAAAGCCACATTCGACTGAAATCAGGTGTGTTTCTTTATTGTAATACAGCCATAGGGTGTCTTTGGCATGGAAAAAGTCAATCACAAATACACAACTGCTGGCATGGATATTCAGAGGCAATTCCAGGCTTGACACGGTATAGAGGGTGTCATGCACAGGGTCATCGGGCTTTTCGAGGCTATGCACCATCAGGGAGTCAACGGTAGCCCAGCTCTGCGCATCTTCCTGTCCGACCTGATAAAAGCCGACGCGCAGGTTGTTGGCCGTGATTTCTTCGCACACATCGTCATCATCGCATGCGGACAGCAAAATGGTCAGGCATATGGCAACAAGCCACAAGATGCGTCTGGTGAAAAAGGAATATGTGCTCAGGACTTTCATGCCGCAAAAATAAGAAAAAAGGGGGAGGCGAATGGTCAACGAGATGCTTCCTGATCAAAATAATGGGCTACTCCCAGGCCGACCAGTTCTTTTACCGGCCGGCAGTCCGGCGCGAGGACAATTCCTTCATTATTGCTGGCTACAGCACCACATCCGCCACCGCAAGCCAACTGCAGGTTGCAGTTGCGGCAAGCTTCAATGGCTCGCACATCGCGCTTCTGCCATACCCTGATTTTGTCATCCCGATGGGAGATATCCGGATGAAAGGTTCCCAGTTCCTCGCCGGGTTTGCCCACAGTGGCGGTACAACTGTATATCTTTCCATGATAATCGAAAGCCCATTCCCCTTTGCAGGCCGGACAGGCATCAAACAAGGGATCCGGCAAACGGCCATTGTCATTAAGAAAACGAGCAATGCTGAATGCCGGCCTGTGAAACTCCATAATTTCCGGATACTGCTGAAGGAGTTTGTATAGGTCTTCATAGAGGGAGAGTCGCGAATAGAGTTTGGACGTGCCGCTATGGCAGTGGTGCAATTCATAATTGCGGCCAAGTTGCGTCTTAAACAGCGGTGAATCTGTCCAGCCCCTGTCTATGGCAAACCGGGCCAACTCCGGTATGTTCCCAATATTCTCTTTGTCGACAACCATGCGCAGGTTGACAGGCATCCCTGCATCCATCACATCATCAACGGCAGCAACAATGCGTTGGAAACTGTTGCCTTCCTGCTTGTGCCTGCGTCTCTGATCGTGCATCGCCCTGGTGCCGTCAAGCGTGACCTGTATCTCCCGGATGCTCACATCAGCAAACAAATCCAGGTATTCGGGAATGTGGTAACCATTGGTCACCACGGCCAGGTCAAGGTCACGAATCTTTACCTGTTTCAGAAAATATGCGATGGATTCACGGTAAGCCTGGCCAGGCAAAAGCGGTTCTCCACCAAAGAGTGTGATGTAATGCCTGCGCGGGCGCATGTGCCGGTCGAGGTATGTAAAAAAAGCGTCAATCACCTCTCTGTTAAGGCTGTCGGGAGCACTCAGGTAGGGAGCCTGATAACAGTAGGAACAGTCAAAATTACACAGGTAGGTGGGCACGAAAAACACCTGCACTTCCTCCTGGTCGCGCTGTTCCAGGAAGTCAATGTAGGCCATCTGAAACTGTTGCTGCTCCTTCACCGGATCAATGACATAGCCTTTTTCAACGAAGCTGTCCGGTAATTTTTTCCGGCTGTCCTGCAGCGTTTGCCATTCAGCTTCGCTAATGATGTCGGCATGACCTGACAATATGTTCACAATGACATACTGCCCGGTATCCTTGATCGCTGAAATGATGTTATGCCTGGATGGCTCCATGCGTGGTGCAGATAGGAGGGGGTTAGTCGTGGCAACCTGCCTGGGCAACTGCAGTCTTGGCACAACATTGTGCCTGGCTGCCCTGCTTCTTTTTTATATCCTTTGTCTCTTTTTTTATCAGGCTTTTCATTGGAATATTGTTTTTGTCGTGATGAATCAATCTGATTCCTGTTTTGAGATGTATTCGTTGCGAGGTGTTAAGCGTGCTTGTTACCTTTTACCGTAAAGCTGGCTACCTTTATTTGTCCTTTTTCGTAAGGTGCTGATTCCTCCAGTACTTCGACATCCTTTAATCCGGCATTGCTGATGTTAAGCAGGTATTCCTCTTTGGTTACTGCGCCAGCCCAGCATTCCGCCACCATGTCCGGGTTGTTGCGGAATGATTTTGGGACCTCCTCCATGGCATAAATGTCGCTCACTACAAAATAGCCACCTGGCTTCAAAAGCCTGGCAATCTCCTGCCATACTTTTCCCTGGCTGAGCGAATGGTTAATGGTGCAATTGGAAATGATCACGTCTGCAATGGCATCATCCAGTGCAATGGCTTCCAGCGGCGACTTGACAAACAGAATGTTTTCAATGCCCATCTTTTCGGCCTGATCTTTTGCCGTATCCATCATCCCGTCAGAGATATCAACTCCGTAGGCAAAGCCTTTTTGTCCGGCCAGGAGCGCCATACGCAATACATCATGTCCCCGGCCACAACCCAGGTCAATACCAATATTCCCTGGCTGGATGTTCGTGAATGAAAAGGCCCCGCCACAGGAGAGACAGCAGTCTTCCTTTGATAGACTGTCGTAACGTTTGGCTATGCTTTCTGAGTAATTCGTCATTGTCTCTTTTTGTGATCTGGATATCTGTTTGTGTTTTTTTAATCAAAGCTATTCAAATAGCTAAATATGTTTGCAAATATAATAAAATACAGTGATTTATAGGGGGGGCGTTTTTATCGTGATGGGATGACAATGGCCAGGATGATATAAAAAAGCAAACCAATAAGGCCTATGAAAAAAAGAATCACAAAAATGATTCGCATCAGGGTGGGGTCCATGTCAAAATAGGCTGCAAGTGCGCCGCATACGCCGAATATCATGCGGTCATTGGTTTTTCTGAGTCTTTTATAGTTGCTCATCTTCCATCCTTTTTGGTGCAATGTAAATTTAAGGGATAATTTTGAAACAGCACTAAGCTGTATTATAAAGTATGCTTTTCAAATAAAAAAGGCGACGCCTGAGGCATCGCCTTTTCCCTTAGTACAGAATTAACCTGTATTATTATGCAGGCTATTCATTACTCGAATGATTTAATCGCTTCTTTGATGATGCCAACACATTCTTTCAGTTGTTCTTCAGTAATGACCAAAGGTGGTGCAAAGCGGATTTTGTCGCCATGGGTGGGTTTAGCAAGCAGGCCAAGTTCGGCCATTTTATGGCAGACGTCGATGGCTTGCTTATCTCCTTTGGGTTTAATGACAATGGCGTTGAGCAGGCCTTTTCCTCTGACGAGTGTGAGCATGTCGGAGTCGATGGCCCTGAGTTCTTTTCTGAGGATCTCCCCGAGCTTTTCAGCACGTTCAGCCAGTTTTTCATCCTGAACGACCTGGAGGGCTGCCATGGCCACCCTGGCTGCTACGGGGTTTCCGCCAAAGGTAGAGCCGTGCTGTCCAGGTTTGATGACCAGCATCACGTCATCGTCAGCAAGTACCGCAGATACAGGGTACATCCCACCACTAATGGCTTTACCCAGGATGACCACGTCGGGCCGCACATTCTCATGGTCACAGGCAAGCATTTTACCTGTGCGCGCGATTCCTGTCTGGATTTCATCGGCAATGTACAGCACATTGTGTTGTTTGCAAAGGTCGAATGTCTTCTTCAGATAGCCACAATCAGGCACAAAGACGCCTGCTTCACCCTGGATAGGTTCAAAGAGGAAGCCAGCTACATTGGGGTCTTTAAGCGCTTCTTCCAGTGCTGCTGTGTCGTTGTAGGGTATGCGGATAAAACCAGGAGTATAAGGGCCATAATCACCGTATCCGTCAGGATCATTGGAGAAAGAGACAATGGTTGTCGTGCGGCCATGAAAGTTGTTTTCCACGACCACGATTTTGGCCTCGTTTTCCGGAACGCCTTTTTTCTGATAAGCCCATTTACGGCAAAGTTTGATGGCTGTTTCGACGGCCTCTGCACCGGTGTTCATGGGCAGCACCTTGTCGTAACCGAAAAGCTCCGTGATGAACTTTTCAAATTGACCCAGGATGTCATTGTGGAAGGCACGGGAAGTGAGGGCCAGCTTCTGTGCCTGATCCATGAGTGCTTCCACGATTTTGGGGTGGCAATGTCCTTGATTTACAGCTGAATAAGCCGACAAAAAGTCATAATAGCGTTTCCCTTCAACGTCCCAAACATGAACGCCTTCGCCGCGTGAAAGCACCACCGGTAGAGGGTGATAGTTATGTGCACCGTGCTTATCTTCCAGTGCGATCGCCTGCTGCGATGTGATTTTTTTGGATTGCATAACAATACGCATTTTAATTTATACTGTGATTATTTATGATTTGTAGATCAAAAACTGCTATATTTACTAAGGGGAAACGCAAATATAGCAAATGCCTGTGGATAAAAAAATTATTTGAAAACGATTTTCCGCCTTTTGTGAATTTTTTAACAAGGGCGTTTGGCAATAGGACCCACCGGCCTCGCCAGCAGGACTTTTTATTAGTCAATGAAACGGTGCAAAAGGTCTTCTGAGGGGACCATACACTCCTGGCGTCTGCCAAACCAACGGTACCTGTTGCGCGCCACATAGCGGTATAAAGGGTCTCTCAAGACACGCGGAATAATGATAAAACCATATAGCAGCTTAAGCGGAAATTTAAGCTTGCCGGCTACCTTTAAAGCGGCTGTGCTTTCCCTGTAAATGTGTCCCTTTTCTATGTAAATGACGGAAGCCATGCGGGAAGCTTTCTCAGCAGGAATGATCCGTTCGGCATAGCCTGATTGCAGGGAGGCAAAATAAAAACGTTCCCGGTGGTCATATTTGATCACCTGCTGTATGCTGGCGTTGCAAAGATTGCAAACGCCATCAAACAATATCAGGTGGTCCGGAAGTTGTTGTGTGCGATTTGGCTTCATGTTGCAAGATAAACGCGTAATGATGCAAGTTGTTTGTATGAGGTCGAAATGTCCAAAAGGCGAAAGGTTGAAAAGTCGGGTTATGCGGTGGGTTTGGGGTGGCTTGGTGGCCTTTGTGCTGCAAAGATGTTGTCTTGGGTGGGTAGGAACGAGAGGATAAAATGTCGAAAAGTGGAAAATTCGAGGTATGGCGTGGGTTTATGGCTGTCAGGAAAGGACAAATGGACAAAAAGACCAAAGGACAGCAGGGGCCAGCTTATTTTTATATTTTTGTATGTGTGTGTTGACAGTATTATTGTTGTGCATTTCCCCAAAAACTGAAATTCTCATGGAACAACGCAAAACCATTAAGATAAACCGCAAGATCAAGGCGAGTCCGGAGGAGATATACCGTGCACTGACCAACCCGTTTACCATTGAACTCTGGACGGGGGAGCCGGCGGTGATGAGCGAGGAGCCCGGTTCACCCTTTACCATGTTGGAGGGTGCCATTACCGGAGAAAACATAGCTTTTGAGCAGGATAAATCCATCCGGCAGAAATGGTTCTTTGGTGAGGATCATGTTTCTGAGGTGCTTATTGAGCTTTTCCCTGACAAAAACCAGACGCAGGTACGGGTATTGCATACGGGAATTCCTGAAGAAGCCTATGAAAATATGTTGACCGGCTGGAAGGAGGTCTACCTGTCCTCATTGCAGGACTTTTTTGAGCTGGCCTGACATGAATTATTGATTGCTTTTCATGAATAATAAAGGATAAGGCAGACCTGCATAGCGCATAGCATTTCACTTTCAGGGAAATACATTATGTATAAGGCAGACACTCAAAATGTGCGGCATTTTCTTTGCAGGGAATAACCAAATTATATTTATGACAGGGGAAGAGCGTGCTTACACATTGAACCGGACGTGGAAAATATCACCATCCTGCACCATGTAGTTTTTGCCTTCGATGTGGAATTTGCCTGCTTGTTTGCAGGCTTGCTCCGAACCACATGCGATGAAGTCTGAAGACTTCATGACTTCTGACCGGATAAAGCCCCGCTCCATGTCTGAATGGATGACGCCTGCGGCCCGGGGTGCCAGGGTGCCTTTTCGGATGGTCCAGGCGCGTGCTTCTTTGGGGCCAAAGGTGAAGAAAGTCTGCAGGTTTAGTGTATGGTAAGCGGCACGGATCAGCTTGTTTACGGCTGGGTCTTCCAGGCCAAGATCGTCTAGGAATGCCTTCCGGTCGTCTTCGTCTTCGAGGGTTGATATTTCCGCTTCTGCCTGGGCTGCCACAATGAGCATTTCAGCTTTCTCTTCGTCAATCGCAGGTTTTACCCTGGTCACATGGTCATTGCCCTCTGCTGCTGAGGCTTCATCCACATTGCATACGTATATTACCGGCTTATCTGTGAGCAGAAAACAATCGTCAAGATACTTCTGGTTTAGGTCGCTGATCTCAAAAGTACGCGCCGGCTTGCCTTCTTCAAAGTGAGCGATCAGATCCGACAGCACTTCTGTACCCTTTTTTGCATCCTTGTCGCCTACTGCTGCGACCTTTTTAAGGCGTTCCAGCTTTTTCTCCACCGTTTCAAGGTCTTTGAAGACCAGCTCCAGGTCAATGATTTCCTTGTCTCTCAATGGATTCACCGACCCTTCCATATGTGGCACGGTATCGTCTTCAAAGCAACGCAACACGTGGATCAATGCATCACACTGCCTGATGTCGGCCAGAAACTGGTTGCCTCCCTTCACCTGGCTGCCCCCCTTGGTAAGTCCGGGAATGTCTACAATCTCCATGGTGGTGGGAACAACCTTGGCGGGCTTGGAAAGCGCAGCAATGGCATCAAGCCTTGGATCCGGCACCACGACCTGACCGAGATTGGTCCGTCCGGGAGCCTGGTTTGTTTGAGCCTGCCCGTGTTGCAATGACTTAAATACCGTAGTTTTACCTGAACCGGCAATCCCAACTAATCCACAATTCAGTGCCATCTTATTCCTGTTTTTTTAGATTTGCAAAGGTACTATTTTGTTGCTTTGATTTTACTACAGACATATGTCCCTTTCCTTTTTTGGGTAGAAGAAAAAAAATCCGTTTTTTTGCATGTGGACATTCATTCTTTAGCCTTATGGTAAATGAAATTAAGACAGAGAAGCTTCCCATAAAAATGTGGGTTGATGATGTGGAGGCCGGAGCGCTGGAGCAGGCCAGAAATCTGGCGAATTTTCCATACGCCGTAAAGCATATTGCCCTGATGCCCGACTGCCATCAGGGCTTTGGTATGCCAATCGGTGGTGTGATGGCCACCCGGGAAGTCATTGTTCCCAACGCCGTGGGTGTCGATATTGGGTGTGGCATGTGTGCGGTACAAACGTCACTGACAGATATTCCGCAGAAACAGTTAAAAAAAATTCTTGCTGACATTCGTGCACGCATACCATTGGGGTTTAAACACCACAAAAAGCCGCAGGATGCCTCGCGCATGCCTCAAGTGGATGACAGCAAGTCCATGCCGGTGGTGAAGCGCGAATACCAAAGTGCTACACGCCAGGTAGGCACCCTTGGCGGTGGAAACCATTTCATCGAGATTCAAAAAGGTTCGGATGGACAGGTGTGGATCATGATTCACTCAGGAAGCCGGAACATTGGCAAACAGGTTGCTGATTATTACAATAAGATGGCCATCAGATTGAATCAGCAATGGAAAAGTCCGGTACCCAAATCCCACCAGTTGGCTTACTTGCCGATTGACAGCAAAGAAGGCCAGCAATACCTCCGGGAGATGAACTATTGTGTGGACTTTGCCCTGGCAAGCCGCAGGCTGATGATGGACAGGTCACTGGAAGTTTTTGGCAATCATTTTGGCGAGCAGTTTGCATCTGCGCCAATGATTAACATTGCACACAATTATGCAGCCGTGGAAACGCATTTTGGAGAGGAATTAGTTGTGCATCGCAAGGGCGCCACCAAGGCGGATCAGGATACGGTAGGCATTATTCCTGGCAGCCAGGGGGCAAATAGTTATATTGTCAAAGGGAAAGGAAACAAAGACAGTTTTGAAAGCTGTTCGCATGGTGCAGGCCGTACCATGGGGCGCAAACATGCTATCCGGACCCTTAACCTGGAAGAAGAGATGCGTAAGCTCAATGAAAAAGGGATTCTGCATGCCATTCGCAGTCAGCGTGACCTGGAAGAAGCGACTTCTGCCTATAAAGACATCTCAAAAGTGATGGACTTACAAAAAGACCTCGTCGACATCATGGTTGAACTTTCTCCCATGGCCGTAATCAAAGGATAATGAGATATTAATTCACCTTTTTGACGTTTTTGGCTACTTCCTGACCGTTATTTTTCCGTTCTACGGTAAAAATGACCTTGTCGCCTGTGATCAGGTCGTTAAAATCCACATTTTCCACGTCGGTATAATGGAAAAACAGGTTGTTGTTGGGGTAGCGAATAAAACCATAGCCATTTTTCAAACTCAAAACTTCTCCTTCCTGTACCTCTTCATTGGTAGGTTCTGAAGAAGAGCGATCCTGGTGCTGGCTCTCTTCCTGCACAAAAAGATTTATGACCAATGGATCGGTAGTTCCGGCCCGGCTTTCTATCAGGTCGTGCATTGGAATGGGATAGGTGACTTCACGTATCAGGCTTTGTGCTGTTTTGGTGATCATCTTTTGCCCTTCATCATTTGTAAACTCAAAATCCCAGCAAATGAGCATAACCCTGATCCCAAATGCATTGATCTTTCTGATTAATGGCACAAAGTCGCCATCCGAAGCGATCAGCACCAATACATCCATTTTGCCTGTGGCAGCCATGTCGTAGGCTTCCAAAGCCAGGTGTACATCCACATTTTTCTCTTCCCGTTTGCCGTGGAAACTTTTTGTGGGGAAGTAATGGGTTACCAGGCCTTCAGACATCAGGATATCGTCAAAAACGCGCTCATAGTAAAGCTGGCTCCCACGCTGGGCTGCTTCCTGGGCGCTGACCCTCCCACGAAAATAATGCGATTCCGTGATGCGGCACAGCTGGGCATCCACATCCTCATCTACAGCAACCTGCTGACGAATGAACTCATGAAGGCCGGCAATGCTTAATCGACGCTTACGGGTATGAACGTAATTGTAGTAGTTGCTTACATGAAGAAAATAGTTGCCGTCATAGAATACACCAATGCGGACCAATCCGCTGCTCTTTTTTATATGCATTATAGTATTTTAAAGAAGTAACTATAGTATTTTAAAGAAGTAACTAATGACGTGAAATGGAGTTGAGCAATGATTTCAGAAAATTGATGCTCGTATCGCCACGCTTACCTAATCCGGAAATCAGATCTATTTAGATAAATTTATCAGCAAGAGGCGGACATTTCTATAACCATAAAAAGCTATGGCATCTTGCAAAGATACGTATGTTTTTGTTTTATGCAAACCCCCTGGGCTTTTTTAGCAGGGGGTCGGAATCATTTTATTAAAAGCCGTATTTTTGCAACATTGTGGTATGCATGATGCCCGTTTAGCTAATTTTTCCAGCAAGGGGCGCAAAAAATTATTCAAGCATATCCCCAGGATAAGAACATCAAATCTAAAGCAGTATATATGACTAAAGCAAAACCAGGCATCCCGAAAGGTACAAGAGACTTTGATCCTGTTGAAATCGCCAGAAGGGATCATATATTCAACACGATCCGTGAGATTTATCAGCTTCACGGTTTTCGACCGATTGAGACACCGGCGATGGAAAACCTGTCTACACTGCTGGGAAAATATGGAGAAGAAGGTGATCGGTTGATATTCAGGGTGCTTAACAGTGGCAATTTTTTAGCCAAAGTGGACGAGAATGATTGGAAAGAAAAAAATACGGCCAGGCTGTCGGCGCAACTCAGTGAAAAAGCACTGCGCTACGATCTGACTGTACCTTTTGCAAGGTATGTGGTACAGCATCAGCATAAGATCACTTTTCCGTTTAAGAGATACCAACTTCAGCCGGTCTGGCGTGCTGACCGGCCACAAAAAGGTCGCTACCGCGAATTTGTACAATGCGATGCAGATGTGATCGGAAGTGATAGCCTGACCAGTGAAGCAGAGTTTCTGCAAATAATTGACAAGGTGTTTTCGCAGCTTAATCTGGATGTTCGCATTCATTTCAACAACAGGAAGATACTTGCGGGACTTGCTGAATACATCGGTTTCCCTGAGCACCTGACCGTTATCACAACGGCCATTGACAAGCTGGAAAAAATTGGCCTGGATCAGGTTAACAAAGAGCTTTTGGAAAAGGGCTTGTCGCAGGATGCTGTGGACAAACTGCAGCCTGTATTGCAGTTGAGTGGGACCAATAATGAAAAACTGCAGGTGTTGTCCGATTTGTTAACTGGCATCCCTGTGGGGATGAAAGGAGTTGAAGAAGTGCACGAGGTGTTTGATATCGTGTCGGTTACACCATTGCACTGCGGCTTGCAGCTGGACTTGTGTCTGGCCCGTGGACTGGATTATTACACTGGTGCAATCATTGAAGTGAAGTCTGTGGACGTGCCCATGGGGAGCATTTGCGGGGGTGGCAGGTATGACGACCTTACCGGTATTTTTGGTCTGAAGGATGTATCTGGTGTGGGCATATCATTTGGCGCAGACCGGATTTATGATGTCATGGAGACATTGTCGCGGTTTCCGGATACCACGGGTACTTTCAGCCAGGTGCTTGCCATCAATTTCGGGGAAAAAGAACGCAATTACTGTTTGCCGGCACTGGAAAACCTGCGGTCTATTGGGGTGCAGTGCGAAATGTACCCGGAACCGGCAAAAATCAAAAAGCAGCTTCAGTATGCCGACAAGAATCACATTCCCTTTGTCCTGATGGCCGGTGAGGAAGAGATCAAAAACGACCTGTTCTCACTCAAAGACATGCGCAGTGGTGATCAGCAGCAGCTCATGCTTGAACAGATCAGTGATGTGCTGATGAAATACATTAAGGGTTAGTGTCGTGTCAGTTTGCTGGCGTG
>PWNO01000052.1 GCA_003557765.1 Bacteroidales bacterium | reverse complement strand
GTACGAAAAATTCTTCTTCTGTTTCGTGATCCTTGATGAATCCAAATCCTTTAAGTTCGTTAAAGAACTTTACTGTTCCAGTTTTCATAAAAATGATAATTTGTTTGATGAAGTGAATTGATATGCGCTTGTTTTGATTTGAAACTGTTCACAAGGAAGGTTGTTTGAAGTCAAAATGGGCGGAGATCAATTCGGGTTACTTTAATTAAATGCGTAGCAAAGGTAATACAAAAACCATTTCACCAAACAAAAAGAAAAAAATGTTTTGATTTGGGTGCCGGGCTCCTAAACAAATGGACTTTTTGATGGATGAGCAGTGTGTTATGCCAGTTGTGTTGATGTTGTCATTCCGGAGTTGCATTACTGCTAGCTATGCATGAGGTGAATCTTAGGAAATCATTCCAGGTTTATAAGAATGGAATTTTATGCCGGGCGTGCATCACTTGGCTTGACTGTTATGATCGAGCCCCATGGCAAGCAGGTCGGCAATATGCAGGCAGCGGATACCCAGTTTCTGCTTGTCAATATAACCTTGAAGATGCATAAGACAGGAAGACTCGGTCGAAATAATATATTCGGCACCGGTGTCCAGGGCGTGCTGCACCTTTTGCTCTGCCATGGCGGTGGAGATCGGCTCATGTTTCACAGAAAAGGTTCCTCCAAAACCGCAGCACACGTCGCTGTCTTTCATTTCTGTTACGATCAGCCCATCCACTTTCGAAAGCAGCCGCCGCGGCTGATCTGTGAGCCCGTATTCCCTGAGGGCTGCACAGGCGTCATGGACAGTCACTTTAGCCTGGAAACTGGCACCCAGATCTTCTATTTGAAGCACGTTCAACAAAAAGTCGGTGAACTCAAAGATCTTTTTGGATAACGCATTGTTCTGGTTGTGCAGGGCAGAGTTATAGAACATGCTTGGGTAGTAGTTTTTGACCATGCCGACGCAGGAAGCCGATGGGCCAATAACATAATCATAATCCAAAAAGTCATTGATAAACTTTTCACCCAGGTGTTTTGCTTCATCCCAGAACCCGCCGTTGAACGCTACCTGACCGCAGCAGGTTTGTTCCGGGTTGTAATCAAATTGCATGTGAGTCTGGCTTAGCTGGTCTGCTTTACGCAGCACTTTCAGCATGCTGAACCCAGTATCGGGATACAACTGGTCAATAAAACACGGGATGAATAAGCCTGTCTTCATAATGATTATTGCTGTTCTCTTTGTCTTAAGGTTTCAAACAAGACAATTCCTGTGGCCACAGATACATTCAGGGAGGTCAAATGGCCTTTCAAGGGAATTTCAATGACCTGATCTGCGGTTTTTTTGGCAGCAGGGGATACACCTTTGTCTTCAGCACCCATGATGATTGCTAGCGGGTTGCTAAGGTCTTCTTCCCAAAGGCTTTTTTTGCCTTTGCTGTCGCATGCAATCACACGGATGCCACAAGCCCGGATAAACGCGATGCTTTCCAGGATATGAGATTCTCTGCACACTGGCATCCTATTCAAAGCTCCTGCGGAGGTCTTGATGGCATCAGCATTTACGCTGGCACTGCCTTTTTCTGGCAGGACAAGGGCATGTGCTCCGGCACATTCGGCAGACCTGGCAATGGCACCGAGGTTTCTTACGTCGGTGATGCCGTCCAGCAGCACGATCAGCGGTGTTTCTCCTGATTCAAATATCGCTGGCAGCAGATCTTCCAGTTTGTGATAGGCAATGATTGGCATGATAGCCACTACCCCTTGGTGGTTCTTGCGTGTGATGCGGTTGAGTTTTTCCGCCGGCACCATCTGAAAAGGAATTTTCTGACTCCTTGCCAGTGAAAAAAGCTTCTGAAAATTATCTCCTTGCAAGCCCTTTTGCATCAGAATTTTTTCAGGAGCCTTTCCTGCTTCCATCGCCTCCAGCACGGGGTGTATGCCAAAAATATAATTTTCCAATGTAAAATTTTTTATTCGAATTGATAGCGTGTTTGTGTGTCATGCGGATATACATCACACCACAAAGGTCGCAAAAAATCTATTTCAGACACCAGTCTATGGGCTCTTTTCCTTGTTTGCGGAGCAGCTCATTGGCTTTTGAAAAATGCCTGCAACCAAAAAAACCCCTGTTGGCAGAGAAAGGGGAGGGGTGAGGCGCTTTCAGGATGTGGTGTCTGACCACATCAATCAGGTCGGTCTTGGCCTGGGCGTAACTGCCCCACAACAGGAATACAAGGCCATCGTGCCTTTCAGATAATTCGCGTATGGCGGCGTTTGTAAAGGTCTCCCAGCCCCTGTTCTGGTGCGATCCCGCCTGCCGGGCGCGCACGGTGAGGGTGGCATTCAGCAGCAAAACGCCCTGCCGTGCCCAGTTTTCCAGGTTACCATGTGATGGGATGGGAAGGCCAAGGTCTGCCTGTATCTCTTTGAACACGTTGACCAGGGATGGTGGCTTGTTGATGCCTTTATTCACAGAAAAACACAACCCGTGTGCCTGCCCAGGTCCGTGGTAAGGATCCTGTCCGAGCAGCACGACCTTAACCTGGTCAAAGGGGGTGTGGTTGAAGGCCGCGAAGATTTTTGGCCCTGGTGGATAAACCTGGTATTTTCGCTTCTCTTCCACCAAAAAGGCTTTTAGATCAGCAAAATAGGGCGAGTTAAACTCGTCTTTCAGCACCTCATGCCAACTTTCCTCAATGACCGGTTTTACTTCGTGCTTATGCATAATAGGATGATTTAAAAAATGTCGACATGGTCAACCTCCCGCCTGTTGGATTAGCCCCTGAAGGCTTAAGCCACCAAAAGCACCGGAGCTCATCAACAGCAGACAGGAATTGTCGGAGGCCAGGTGCCCGCGGAGCAAGGCCTCCAGCTCCGTGGTTTCTGTGGTTACCTGAAGACTCTTTCTGCCAAAACCCTTCAACACATCTTCTCTGTGAAGCTCAGGCAGGCGTTTTAGCTGAATCGCCTGTGGACTGAAAAATACGATAGCCGTATCGGCCTTATCCATGCTTCCCTGGTATTCTGGCAAAAAATGTTTGCTAAGGCTGGAATAGGTGTGCAATTCCATGCAGGCAATCAGCCTTTTTTCAGGGTATTGCTGCCTGACGGCATGTATCGTGGCGCGTAATTTCGACGGCGCGTGTGCAAAGTCATGAATAATGATTCGGCTGCCATCGTCATACAAGGTTTCCATGCGTTTGCTGGCACCCCGGAAAGATTGCATGGCCCCGTAAAAATCTTGCCCCTGAACGCCCAGCTCTTTGCATACCAGCCTGGCCGCTTCCATGTTCAGCAAGTTGTGCCTGCCGAACACACCTACCGGGAAAAGCCGGTCTGCAAACCTGATGCGGGTGGTATCCTCAAAAATGCTGTGGTCAGGCAATTGGTAAGGAATCCTCGAAACGGATGGCGGGCAATCCTGATCACAAAGTTTGCGCACGTTCTCATCTGTCTGATCAAAGATCAGTTTGCCGCCTTTTTCTATCTGGTTTATAAACGTACTAAACTGTTTCAGGTAATCGGTAAAGGTGCTGAAAACATTGATATGGTCCCAGGCAATTCCGCTGATTACGCCAATATGCGGCTTATACACATGAAACTTGGGCCTGGGGTCCGTCGGTCCGCTGGGATATTCATCACCCTCCATCACCATCAGCTTTGCGTCTTTCGTAAGCCTGACCATCACATCGAAACCTTTCAATTGGGCTCCAACCATGTAATCCGCATCTATGCGCTGATGTTTGAGCACATGCAGTACCATGGAGGTGATGGTCGTTTTTCCATGGCTGCCGCCAATCACCACGCGAATTTTCTTTTTCGACTGTGCATAAAGAAATTCCGGATAGGAATATACCGGAATGCCCAGCTCCCTCGCTTTTGAAAGCTCAGGATTGTCCGGTTTTGCATGCATCCCCGCGATGACTGCATCCAGCTCATCATGGATGCGCCCGGGAAACCAGCCTGTTTTCGCAGGCAGCAATCCATGTTTTTCCAGGCGGCTGCGGGATGGTTCAAAGATGACATCGTCCGAACCGCTGACCTGGTCTCCCTGCTTATGAAGGGCGATTGCCAGGTTATGCATGGCACTGCCTCCGATGGCAATAAAATGATACTTCATTCAGGGCTGATTTTATTCAAGCCAACTGTCTTGGTTGTGTCTTGGCCAAAGTTAAAACAAATTGAAGATACCCGGAAATGCATGACGGGTGTTTATGGTCGCAATGTTTTTGTAAATTTGTGCCAGCCAACAGCCAACAGCCAACAGCCAAAAGCTAAAAGCCAACAACCAACAAAATATTTGCCTATGAAATTATATCCAATTGTTGCAGAAAACTTTAAGATGGATGGTGGGGCCTGCTTCGGTGTGGTGCCCAAATCTATATGGGAAAAGTATGTCAAGGCCGATGAAAACAACATGATCCCATTGTCTTCGCGCTGTTTGCTGGCCGATACCGGTGATCGACGCATATTGGTGGATGTGGGTATGGGCGACAAGCAGTCTGAGAAGTTTTTTAGCTATTATTACCTTTTTGGTGAGGATAGCCTCGAAGGAAATCTTTCTAAGCAGGGTTATAAGCCGGAGGATATTACGGATGTTATTCTTACCCATCTGCACTTTGATCACGTGGGTGGAGCTGTTAAGTGGGCTGAAGATGGTAAAACACCAGTGCTCACCTTTCCGAATGCCACCTATTATTGCAGCAAAAAGCAATGGGATACGGCCAATGATCCTAATCCCAGGGAAAAGGCATCTTATTTCGAAGAAAACATCCGCCCGCTATATGATTCTGGTCAGCTTGAATTCATTCATGAAGAAGGCCCATTATGCGAAGGCGTATATCTTGAGATCAAAGATGGCCATACGGTGGGGCAAATTGTCCCCGTTTTTGATTACAAAGGACGCAAGGTTGCGTTCATGGCTGACTTTATTGCCTCGGTTGGTAATATTCCATTGGCCTATGTGCCAAGCTTTGACATTGATCCGGTCCTGTCGATGGAGGAGAAGAAGAAGTTTTTGGAAAAGGCTGTTGATCTGAACTATGTGCTCTTTTTTGAGCATGATTACGATAACGAATGCTGCACAGTGGAGCACACCAAAAAGGGAGTCAGGGCAAAAGATATTTTCAGGCTCAGCGCTTTGGATGAATAAGTTTTTAGTCACGATTTCGCCATGATATGGAATCACAAAAAGTAATTGAATACCGGAAGGCGCTGTGCGAGGCATCTGCCATGCAAGTGCTCCAATATCTGCAAAGGCAACATCCGGGGAAATTGGTGTTTTCGACCAGCATGGGCGCAGAAGATCAGATCATCACACACATGCTGACTGCAATGAAGCCTGTTCCTGACATCTTTACCCTGGATACCGGTCGGCTGTTTTATGAAACGTACGACCTGATTGAAAAGACCAATTCACGTTACAAAATAAACATCCGGGTCATGTTTCCTGATCGGGAGGCCGTAGAAAAGATGGTAAATGAAAAGGGAGTCAACCTGTTTTACCATAGTGTGGAGAACAGACAAGCATGTTGTGCGGTGCGCAAGATTGAGCCCTTACGTCGAGCCCTTAAAGCTTATGATGTTTGGGTCACCGGTTTGCGCAGGGAGCAATCACCCACCAGGGATAACCTTCACTTGGTGGACTGGGATGACACCCATCAGATCCTCAAAGTGAACCCCTTGCTGGAATGGTCGGAATCCCAGGTGTGGGATTACATCCAGGCGCATGACATTCCCTATAACCCCCTTCATGACAAAGGTTATCCCAGTCTTGGTTGCAAACCCTGTACCCGGGCTATCATGCCAGGTGAGGACATCCGTGCAGGCAGATGGTGGTGGGAGCAGCCGGAAACAAAAGAATGCGGGCTGCATGTGAAAAGATGAGGCTGAGACTTTATAGTCTTCAGCGTTTTCAAAGGCTTTGGAGACTTCATCTACTTAAAGGTCTTCAGGGATTTGGAGGACTCCAAATAATTCAGGGACTTCAGGACAAAGTGTTAACTTGGCAGACCATTAGGCCCTCAGCAAATTTAGACTTAAGGAATGTGTGATACCTGGCCGCCTTAAAAGCTGGTGGTTTTGTGGGGCACAAAGGTTTTAATGATCCCACTTTTGCAAGTTACTGCTTCGGGGGAATCAGGTCGTTTTCTACCATCACACCACCGTCGGCAGTCATGATGCTGCCGGTGATCCAAGAAGCCTCGTCTGATAGCAGGAACTGTATAAGTGCAGCGATATCTTCGGGCTTGCCTATCCTTCCTATTGGATATCGCGGGCGAGCTTTGTCCAGCATGGCTTCATAAACTTCCCGGTTTTCCACAACCTGGTTGTCGAGGTGAATGTGGGTTCGTACCAAGCCCGGATTCACGGAATTCACCCGGATCCCATAAGGCCCGAGGTCGCCTGCAAGAAAACGCGTAAGCATGTCCAGCCCGGCCTTAGAAACGGAATAGGCCACACTGGTGCCAGGCTTCAGGCCGGCTACGGATGAAATATTTACGATGCTGGCAGATCCTGCCTTCTTCAGCAAGGGCAACAACGCCTTGGTCAGGATGTAAGGGCCGGTCAGGTTGACGTCCAGCGTAAACTGCCAGTCTGCCAGGCTTATGGTTTCAATGGTTCCCTTGGTCAGCACACCTGCGTTGTTGACCAACCCATCAAGCTTCCCATATTTTTTCTTGATCTGGTTGAAAATGTCTTCTGCGTCAGCTGCCCTGGATATGTCTCCGGTAAGAAAAAGGACCTTATCTTTTAAGTGTGGCATCTCTTGTAAGGCCCTGTCAATCTTTGCAGTGCTCCGGCTGATGGAAATGACTGAATGACCTTCCTCGCAAAGCCTGCTAATTAAAGATAAACCAATTCCACTACTGCCACCGCTAACTAAAATGATTTTTTGCATACCTGTGTGTAATTTTTTGTTTAACCAGATTCATTCACAAACTTAGTGAAACTCTGTAATTAAAAAGTGATGTACGTGTATCTCCCGCCATGCTTGAAAGTCACTGAAGGTCTGATTACAAAGTAACAAAAAGCAATTGCATTCAATCGTATATGTTGTGAAAGGCAGGATCTGTTTACTAACTTCCTTACATAGAAATAACAAAAGACCGTAAAAAAAAGTTTGATGTATCATCATCATGAAATATCCCTAACTTTGCTTTTTTTCCCTTGCAAATCCTTGATATTATGCAAATTTTTCAAAAGAATGTATCAAAATACCTGATGGTTTTGTTTGCTCTATTTATGTCGTTTGAGGTGTTAGCTGAAGAGCCGGCCGAAGATGTGGAAATCGGGAACTGGACGTTTGGGGGATTTTTCAGTCAGCAGCTTAACCAGGTTTCTTTTAGCAATTGGGCGCAGGGTGGAGAGAACAGTGTGGCTTCCACCTCTTTAGTCAACCTGGTGGGAAACATGCAAAATGAAGAATATCACTGGAAAAACCGCCTGAACATGGCTTTTGGCATCATCAAAACCGAGGATACCCCATTGCGAAAGAATGAAGACCGGTTGCATCTGATTTCAAAAGTGGGGCGGGATGTTTCTCCACATTTCAGCACCTCTTTTCTCCTGGATTTCCGTAGTCAGTTTTATAAGGGATATAATTATCCGAACGACAGCGTGGTGGTATCCCGCTTCTTATCACCCGGCGTGCTTTCTTTGTCACTGGGTATGGATTACAAACCCTGGGAGTTTCTCTCAGTGTTCTTGTCTCCGGCTTCCGGAAAACTGACCTTTGTATTGGATCAGGATTTGGCCAATATAGGTGCTTTCGGTGTGGACCCTGCAGTATATGACAACGGCAATCTGATCAGTGAAGGGAGCAATGTGAATGCTGAGTTTGGTGCCTTGCTGAACCTGGTGTTTGAAAAAGAGATTTTTGAGGATATCCAGCTGTAATCCAGGTTGACGCTTTTTAACAACCTTATTGATGACGATTCATCCAATCGCAAAAATACGGATGTAGATTGGGAGACAATGGTTAACCTGAAGATCAACAGGTACATTACGGCCAGCTTCTTCATCCACATGATCTATGATCACAACACTCCCATACCCATTTTAGATGGAGACGGAAAAGAAACGGGGGATTTTAAGAAAAAGATGCAGATAAAACAAATGTTGGGTCTGGGGCTGTCATACCGTTTTTGACCTCAGCTGACATCCATTGAACATGAAGTACGCGGGAAAAGGGTAAAGATTTCATCACCCTGGATGACGGATTGATTTCCCGGTGTTGTTGCGGTTGATGATGGATAATACTGCTTGGTTTTTTTTCTCCTCAGGCATCTGGCCGTTAATCCAGTGAATGGCATGTCCTTTTTTCTCCATGCGCCTGAACCAGGTCATTTGGCGTTTGGCAAACTGGTGGATTGCGATATTCAGTTTCTGAAACATCTCCTCATGGGTAAGGCGTCCTGTCACATAATCGGTCACATACCTGTATTCGAGCCCGTAGAAACGAAGCTGTGCGGGCTCCAACCCTCCTTCAAGCAGCCTTCTTACCTCATCCACCATGCCATCCTGAAGCCTGACTTTTAAACGTTTGGTGATCCGTTCCCTTAGCTCGCTGCGCTCGAAATGGATGGCGAAGATTACCGGTTTCATTGGCGGCAGGGCAGGCCGCTCATCAGGATGTTCCTCTTCATATCGGGCGATTTCAATGGCCCGGATCAGGCGATTTTTGTCTGTGATATCCGTGGTATTGTGGAGGGCTTTCATCCCAGCCAGCATGTCGGTCAGTGATTGCATGGACATCTGATCCAGCTCCTTACGCAATAAAGGATCTTTGGGCACCCTGATCAGGCGGTAACCGCTTATGATGGCATCAATGTATAGCCCCGTGCCACCGCATAAGACTGCCTGCCTGCCCCTGCGGGTGATCTCCCGGAAAGCCTGCACAAAATCTCTTTGAAAGGTATAGACATCATACTCTTCCCCGGGATCTGCGATGTCAATAAGGTGATATGGCACCAGCCTGCCATCTGCAACATAATCTTGGAGGTCTTTCCCTGTGCCGATATCCATGCCGCGATATACCTGCCGAGAATCCGCGCTGATGATCTCTCCGTCAAGTAAGGCTGCAAGGCGCACGGCAACCTGTGTTTTGCCGGTTGCCGTAGGCCCGGTGATCACCACCAGCTGATCGCTTTTGTCTTTCGTATAGTCCATCTGTTTAAACTATTATCAAAAGGCAACCCCACTGCCCTTTGACCCTCTTGTAATAACCCAAAAGCTACTCCAATCTGCTTCTTCCTACTCCTTCCTTTCTTCTTCCTCCTTCTTACTTTTTACTACTTACTTCTTACTTCTTACTTCCTACTCCTTCCCTCCAGCGCCAACAATCGCCTCTGCACGGCCCGGTTCACCCAAGCCCCTGCCTGGAGGCATCCTTTTTCTGATATTCTGTTTCCAACTGTGCCAGTGTGTTCCGTATCTTATCCAGCAAAGGTAAGGGAGATTGTGCAAAATCCAACTCTTGCATAAGCTTGCGTTCACTGGTGTCGAAAAGCGCTTGTCTGTTTGCTGATTCTGCTTCGCGGGCAAGCAGCCAGGGGGTATGGACTTCGAAAAACCTAAGCAGGTTTGTTTCATCCGACGTGTTGGTCATTCTGGCTGATGACTTCAGGAACTGCAGCTGCCTTAAGCCGTCTACCTTTTCGTGACAGGCCTGGAGAAACCGGGACTGGCCACCGGCATGTAGCCTGAGGGGCTCAAACGGATCATCCTCCCGGAACTGGGCGCGTAAAAAAGCAGACATAGGCGTTTCGACGCTTCCTTTATAGAGCTCCCGAAAGGACTTGATGGTCTCACCCACCTTATCGAATAACTCGTGGCTATATATTGGATAACTGTCCCAGTCGCCGCGGCTTCCTTTGATCAATGCTGGTCCGGTACCAAAAAATACGCGATCGCTATACCGCGTTCCGGGGTACACTTTATGGCTGTTATGGTTACAAATCCACCCTGTCTTTCTTAATTTCTGAAGGAAATAAAAATCCTCGCCGCTTTTCCTGGCGGTCATGCCACCTGCTTTGCGATATGCATGTACCGGGACAGCAATCGCAGAGCCCAGGGCAGTAAAGCTGTAAGGAGACCTGATTCGCCACATGTTGATGGTATAGTAGCGCATATAGATCTCATAGCGAAGCATAGCCCGGTCAAGATCTGTATTGCCGGAGAGGGGGTGGCGATAGGGGTTCGATAAAGCCACTGCCGTGGGATGGCGATGAAAGCACGTCCTGATGGACTCCGGGTAACCGGAGTCAAACAAGGTGTCGGCATCCATGCTTAGGATGAGGTCTCCGGTATCGGCCTCATGGGCGATCGTGTCCATGAGCGTTTTTCGGGCTTGCCCCACGCCGTAACGCTTTCCGGTCCATCCTTTACCCGGACTGCTGTGATCAAGGACATGCAGGTTACTGACATTTATTCCAGATAAATAGGCAAGTGTACGGGCATTATTTTCGCAAATATGCTTATGCGCAGGATCTTCATGGTATGATTCAGGCTGGTTGACACATACCCAAATCCTCGTACGTGGGGTATTTTCCTGCAAAAGATGCCTGATGGTAGCAGGCAACCATCCGGCTTCATTCATGGCTGGAATGGCAATATGTATAGTAGGTTCAGGCATAGGAGCAGGCTTCTGACCTTATTCGGATTGAAAGATCAAGGAGCACATCCTGGTGGTATCCATCACTTCGTTAGCTGCTTCAAGGATCTCTTCAGCAGAAACAAACTGGATGCGCTTGTTGATCGCTTCGAGGGTCTCGGCCTTGTCTGTGTGTAACAATTGCTTGCCGACATGTAGCATTTCGGTTAGGTTGGATTCATGAGCCATGCTAACCTGGCCGCAGAGTTGGTTTTTGGCTCGCTTGATTTGCAATGTTCCAAGTTTATTATGCCGAAGCCTGCTGAGTTCTTTGTATACCAGCTGCATGGTTTTGTTTACATAACCAGGGTCTGTGCCAAAATAGATGCCCCAGGTGCCGGAGTCGGTATAGGGCTGGTACATGCTTTCGATGTGATAGCAAAATCCGTGTTTTTCGCGCACTGACATGTTTAGTCGGGCTGTCAGTCCCGGACCACCAAGGATGTTGTTGAGCAACTGCAGGGCAGTTTTCTTGTTGTCGTGTAAGCTATATGCCAGGTTGCCCGTGATACAATGTGCCTGGTGGTTATGCCTGGTAACCTTGCGATGTTTTACCTGGTAATTCCTGAAAGCTTCTCTCCTGTGGCTCCTGCTGCACAGTGGCAGCTCTCCAAAATATTTTTCTGCGAGGTAAGTCAGGTGCTTAAAATCTATGGCGCCAACCGAACAGATCACCATCTCACCAGCCACGTAATGCTTCTTAATAAAACGGAGGATGCTTTCCCGCGAAAATGCCTTTAAATGTGTAGGGGTCCCAAGGATATTCCTGCCCAGGGGATGACCGTCATAAAGGATTTCATCAAAATCATCAATGATCTGCTCAGATGGGGTGTCTTTATAAGAATTGATCTCATCGATCACGATGTCTTTTTCCTTGAGAAGCTCCCTTGGCGGAAAGCTGGATTGCAGGGTGATGTCAGACACTACGTCGAACCACCGTTCGTAATAGGGTGGCATGAAAGAACCGTAAATGCAGGTTTCTTCCTTGGTAGTAAAAGCATTGATCTCTCCCCCGACGTTTTCCATATGGCTCATGATATGGAAGGATTTGCGCCGGTGCGTTCCTTTGAAGATCACATGTTCGATAAAATGTGCCAGTCCTTGTTCGGCGATGGCTTCATCCCTGCTTCCAACGTTGATCACCAGTCCGCAGTGGGCCACCGGGGATCCACTTGGCCGGTGAATCAGGCGGATGC
The DNA here is from genome assembly GCA_003557765.1 of Bacteroidales bacterium. The sequence continues at coordinate 8,710 of PWNO01000052.1, read as the reverse complement.
CATTCGCCAGGCGATGCGTTTGATACATTTATCTTTTTCCTCCTCTCAATGGGAATTTCATCGGATAGCTCACGTTAACCGATCCTTTGGATATGTTTTGTAACTTTTTGCGAAGCAATGTTTTTTTTAACGGGGAGAAATGGTCGACCATCAGTTTGCCCTCGATGTGGTCATACTCATGCTGAATGATGCGTGCGGTTATCCCGTCATATTCTTCTTCGTGGATGTTAAACTCTTCATCCTGATAGCGCATGCGGATTTGCGGCTTTCTGCTAATGTCTTCGCGCATTTCGGGGAAGCTTAGGCAGCCTTCATTAAAATGCCATTCCTTGCCCTCTTCTTGAAGGACCTCTGCATTGATGAACACTTTTTTGAATCCATCCAGCTCAGGCTCCTCTTCAGCAAAAGGTGTGGCGTCGATCACAAACAGGCGCAGGCTCTTGCCTATCTGTGGAGCGGCCAAACCTACACCCTGGGCGTTATACATGGTGTCCCACATATCCGCGATCAACTCCTGCAATTGCGGGTCATTCCGATCTATCGGCTGTGCCTTCTTTTTCAGGACGGGGTCCCCGTAAGCTACAATAGGTTTTATGCTCATGGTCTTCGTTTGTTGGCTTGCTGTTCCAGGTAATATTGAAGGATGATAGTGGCGCTAATGGTATCCACCAGCGCTTTGTTCTGCCTGGCCTTCTTCTTCAGTCCTGCGTCGATCATCGCACGCATGGCCATCTGTGAGGTAAAACGTTCATCAATCCTTTCAACAGGGATATCCGGAAATTGTTTACGCAAATGCTTCACAAAAGGATCGATATAGCGGGACGCATCGGATGCCCTGTTTTGCATGTCAAACGGCTCACCCACCACAAAGCAGGAGACCTGCTCCCGACTGCAATAATCCTTGAGGAAGGCAATGACATCCTTGGAGTGTACTGTTTCAAGGCCGCCGGCGATCATCTGCATCTCATCAGTTACCGCAAGACCCACGCGCTTTCTGCCATAATCAATGGCGAGGATACGTCCCATTGCTTTTTGCTGCAAAGATACATAACTTATTGCCATAGTGTGATGGGTTTGCTTCACTTGGAAATAGTACTATCTTTGCATGTTCACATAAGTTTTAGCGCGAGGGGGCAGCCCTTCGAAATCGGGTATTTACCCTTAATGTATCTAATCCGGATTTTACCTGGTCAGGCATCTTGCATGGATGATATTGAACTTAACTTAAAATGGTTTTTATGGATCTGAAACTGAAACAACTCATTGAATCTGCATGGGAAGACCGTAATCTTTTGCAAGAGGAGAAAGTCCATCAGGCCATAGAGGAAGCCGTGGCCTTGCTGGATGCTGGCGAACTGCGTGTGGCTGAAAAAAAGGGCGCGGAATGGGTAGTGCACGACTGGGTCAAGAAGGCTGTCATTCTTTATTTTCCATTAAAACAGATGCAGACCCTCGAAATAGGTCCATTTGAGTTTCATGACAAGATCCCTTTGAAGAAAGGATTTGCCGCCAGTGGTGTGCGTGTTGTGCCGCACGCCATTGCCCGGCATGGGGCATTTCTGGAAAAGGGCGTGGTGATGATGCCTTCTTACGTGAACATTGGTGCTCGTGTAGGTTCAGGCACGATGATAGACACTTGGGCAACGGTTGGCAGTTGTGCGCAGATTGGAAAACAGGTGCATCTGAGCGGCGGTGTTGGCATCGGGGGTGTTCTGGAGCCTGTGCAGGCTGCCCCGGTGATCGTGGAAGACCATAGTTTTATTGGTTCACGTTGCATTGTGGTCGAGGGGGTACACATTGAGGAGGAGGCTGTGCTGGGTGCCAATGTGGTGCTTACAGCATCCACAAAGATCATCGACGTGAGCGGATCAGCTCCGGTTTTCTATAACAAGCGCATCCCGCGTCGCTCGGTGGTCATCCCAGGGAGCATACCAAAAGAGTTCCAGGCCGGAACATACCATGTTCCTTGCGCCCTGGTCATCGGAAAACGCAAAGAAAGCACCGACCGAAAAACAAGCCTGAATGAAGCCCTGCGCGAACACCAGGTAGCTGTGTAATCCTGTTACCTGGAGCGCAATGCCATCCATTACCTGAGGCTTGCTGCTAAATACTGCCAAACATGTGTTTGGCACGGGAATTGAGAAACACTGGAATAAAGGAGGTTGCAAATGATGTCATTTCATCATGATGTACAGGAGGCAGTAGATGTGCTTCGAAACGGTGGTACCTTGCTGTATCCTACCGATACAATATGGGGTATTGGTTGTGATGCTACGCAAGTAAAAGCAGTGGAAAAAGTTTTTCGCATCAAGGAACGTGTCCAGGAGAAGTCGCTCATCGTGCTTGTGCGCGACCTGGATATGTTAAAGAATTATGTGACATACCTGCCGGAAATTGCCATTGAATTGCTGGCCAGCTTTTCTGACCCGTTGACTATTATCTATCCCGGTGCTCGCAACCTGCCGCGAAATGTAACCGCAGAGGACGGTTCTATAGCCATACGCATACCCAAACATGCCTTATGTCAGGAGATGATAAGCGCTCTGGGAAAACCCATCACTTCTACATCTGCAAATGTCACTGGTTCTCCCAGCCCATTTTCTTACAGCAGCATTGTAGACCCCATCAAAGAAGCTGTTGACCATATCGTACCCTACAGATACCAGGCCATTTCCCGCCCCAAACCCTCCACGATAGTGAAAATCGATAATGATGGAGAAATGCGCATTATCAGGAATTAAGCAAATCTTTGTCATGGAGAAAGAAGCATATGTTTTTGAAGGGCACCTGGACCAGGAGATTATCCGCACCATATCTGATGCTGCTGCAGAGATTAACCGGCCAGCCTATATCGTTGGCGGCTGGGTGCGCGATATTCTTCTTGGCAGGCCAAGCAAAGACATCGATGTGGTCGTGGTTGGCAGTGGTATTGAGCTTGCTTCGCGCGTAGCAGAAAAAACGGATAAAAAAGGGCGTTTTAAGGTGTTCAAAAATTTTGGTACAGCTATGTTCCGGTATCACTCCTGGGAAATTGAATTTGTGGGCGCCAGAAAAGAATCCTACCGGACGGATTCCCGGAAACCCATCGTGGAAGATGGCACCCTCGAAGATGATATGCGGCGCAGGGATTTCACGATCAACACCATGGCGATCAGCCTGAAAAAGAAAGATTTTGGCACCCTGCTGGATCCTTTCCAGGGGATTAGTGATCTGGAGAAAAAAATTATCCGAACTCCACTCGACCCGGATGTGACCTATTCCGATGATCCTTTGAGGATGATGCGAGCCATCCGGTTTGCAACCCAATTGCATTTTGAGATCGACCCGAAATCATTTGACGCCATACGTGCCAATGCGGAAAGGATACAGATCGTATCTGTGGAGCGGGTTATGGAAGAGTTTAACAAGATCATGCTTGCCGATATTCCCGGACGCGGTCTGAAAATGCTCAGGGCTGCAGGCCTGCTGACACATTTCTTTCCAGAGCTTGAGCAGTTACATGGCGTTGAGGTAGTGGACGGCAAAGCACATAAAGACAACTTTTTTCATACTATACAGGTGCTTGACAACCTGGCTGAACATACGGATGATCTTTGGCTCAGGTGGGCAGCGCTGCTACACGACATCGCCAAGCCGGCAACCAGGAAATATGAAAAAGCACATGGCTGGACTTTCCACGGACATGAGTTCCTTGGCCAGAAAATGGTGCCAGTGATTTTCAGGCGACTGAAACTCCCCATGAATGAAAAAATGCGCTATGTGCAAAAGCTGGTGAAGCTTCACCTGCGTCCCATTGCCCTGACAGAAAGCATCGTTACAGATTCTGCAGTGCGCAGGTTGCTTTTTGAAGCTGGTGACGACATTGATGACCTGATGATGCTTTGCGAGGCAGATATCACTTCAGGCAACAGGGATAAGGTGCAGCGCTACCTGAGAAACTTTCAGCTGGTGCGTAAAAAATTACAGGAGATCGAAGAGAAAGACCGCCTGCGTAACTGGCAGCCTCCTGTATCCGGTGAAGACATTATGGCGCACTTCGGGATCCCACCCGGTCCGGAGGTGGGGGTAATTAAAACAGCCATCCGCGAAGCCATCCTGGATGGTATTATACCTAACGAACGGGATGCTGCCTACGATCTCATGAAAAGTGAAGGGAAAAAACTGGGACTTGAGAAAGGCAATTCAAAAAATTAATCCTTAATTTTGTAAAAGATGCGCCAACATCAGGTCTTGCTTTGATCTGGTCGGAAATGTCATGGGTGTTCCATGCATCTGCATACATTGGTTTCCGGTATCAATTGTGTAGTGTGAAACACGTTCCTGTATTACGGTTTCATTACATGAAAAGGAGAATACATGCTGATTTATAAATTTAAAATACGATTTGAAGACCACGAGGACTTTCTGAGGGAGATTGAGCTCCGTGCTGACCAGACTTTTGAGGACTTTCATCAGGCAATACTGGGCAACCTTGGCCTTGATCCGGGTATGCTGGCCTCTTTTTTTATTTGTGACCACCGCTACCGGAGGCACCAGGAAATCCAGCTTGTGGACATGGATACGACTCCCCCTCCAGGCGATACACCTGTTGTAGGGGAGGGGGAGGGGGAGGCTGACGAAAGTGCAGATCTTAGCAAAACAGGACAAAAAGATGAAAGGCAAAACGATGCCTTGCTTATGCATAAAACTTTCCTGAAGGACCATATCGACGATCCCCACCAGCGGATGCTGTTCATGTATGACAACCTCAACCAGTGGACTTTTTTTATCGAACTGATGAAGATCCAGCGCGCAAGTGATACCGAAAGCTACCCCCGAATCAGCAAATCCAAAGGGGCTGTGCCGCGTGAACTTTTGGCCACACCAAAGCAAATCCCGGGTGTGGAAACACCCATGGACTTTTCTTATGGCGATGGGGATGCCCCACCCGAAGGTTTATCGGATTTTGACCAGATTGAAGGGGGTGAGGATTATTACGACGATACGGATCAGCATGAACCCCCACAATCATAAACCCCTTTTGGTATTGATCACCGGCCCGACGGCAGTCGGTAAAACTTCCTTTACCATACGCCTGGCCAGGGAGCTCCAGACACACATCATTTCTGCAGATGCCCGCCAGTTCTACAAAGAGCTGCAAATCGGCACTGCAACCCCCACAAAGTCTCAATTGGACGCTGCTCCACATCACTTTATCGGACACCGGTCTATCCATGATGATTACAACGCAGCAAGGTATGCCACCGATGCGCTAGACCTTCTTGAACAGCTTTTTGTCAATAATCCGGTGGTGATTCTCACCGGTGGATCCGGACTGTATATCGACACCTTGCTCTATGGCATTGATGATCTCCCCGATCCTGACCCCACGGTCCGACAGCAAGTAAAAAACATCTATGCACAGCAAGGACATGAAGGCTTGCGGCGCTGGCTCAGACAAGTGGATCCCCAATATTACGAAGTGGTAGACCGCGCCAATCCGAACCGCATGATGCGTGCCATTGAAACCTTTCTGACCACCGGGGAAAAGTTTTCGGTACTGCGGCAAAATACAGGAGTCGACCGGCCTTTTGACACCATGAAGGTCATCCTCCACCGTCCGCGCCAGGAACTTTTTAGCCGCATCAATGGGCGTACCATCCAAATGATTCGTGACGGCCTGGTGGAAGAAGCCTGGGATCTTTTTCCCTACCGTCAACACAATGCGCTAAATACGGTTGGCTATAAGGAAATTTTTGCTTGGTTATCGGGGGTTTGGCCGCTTTCTGCTGCTGTGAAGAAGATCCAAACCCACACCAGGAGATATGCCAAAAGGCAAATTACCTGGTTTAAACGTTATGATGATGCGCATTGGTGCCATCCGGAGGCTTATGATGAGATACTGTCCCGGATACGAGTAAAAGCGGACTTATTGTAATTGATTGATGGTAGATTTATGATGGATCACCGGCATGATAGCGGACAAGTCCTTCCATTGGAGATGCCATCATTTGCGCGGTCTGCATCCCATATTTTTCCACTGCTTTTTCAAACACCTCACGGAAATGATATGCCACCGAACCAATGCATCCCAGCCTATACTTTTGATATTCGGAAAATCGACATAGCTGTTCTTCAAAAAATGCTTCAAAGCATGTTTGCACCAGGTGATAGACGTAGGGGTGGTGGAGTTGTTCCCTCAGAAAGTGCGTAAAGGAAGCAAGGAATCGATTGGGATTGGATTTTTTATAGATATTGGTTAGAATCATTTCCCGGCTGAGATCATATTTGTCAACAAAGGCATTCATAATCTCTTGTGGTGCCTTTTCTTTCAGGTGATCAGCAATATATGTCTTACCAAGGTGCGCGCCGCTTCCTTCATCACCAAACATGTATCCAAAGGAGAACAAGCTTTCGGTGATTTGGTGTCCATCATATACGCAGGAGTTTGACCCGGTCCCCAGAATGCAGGCAATTCCGGTGCTGTTTCCAAACAACGCTCTTGCGGCGCCCAGCATGTCGTGATTCACATCCGTGGCGATATGTGGGAAGATATCCTGTAAGGCCTTCTGGATAACTTGCTGTTTTTGTGTGGAAGAGCATCCGGCACCATAGAAATGAACGGCATGGATGTCTTTTTTGTTGATTTGCCCGACAAATGCTTCCTGCAGGATATCTTTTGCCTCTTCGGTTTGGACAAAGTAGGGATTAATGCCGACAGTTTTGAAGGCTTGCAGCACGTCGTTGCCTTCTGCGACGACCCAATCTGTTTTGGTACTTCCACTGTCAGCAATCAGTATCATGAGGTATCTTTTTGTTTCATGATGTTTTTGAGGAATGAAAACTTCTCTTTGCCGCCGCCATCTTGCTGTTTTCCGGCAGTAAACTCCTTAACAAGAAGTTCCTTGAGCTGCAGTGGCTTGATGTTGCGTTTGATGTCTCCGCCCTTGCACCAGGAGATCTTGCCGGTCTGTTCACTGACGAGCAATGCAATAGCGTCTGTTTGTTCCGTGATTCCTATTGCTGCCCGATGGCGCAGTCCCAGTGAGGCAGGAATTTTCCTTATGGATGACACCGGCAACACGCAGCGCGCGGCGATAATCCTGTTGTCTGATATGATCACGGCGCCATCGTGTAGCGGGCTGTTGAGAAAAAATATGGACCCGATAAGCTGCTCTGAGATTTCGGCATCCATGCGCTGTCCCGTCTCTATGAAAGACTCCAGCTTGTCTTCATGTGTGATCACCACCAGCGCTCCTGTCTTTTGCTCGGACAGAGATTCAAATGCGTTGACGATTGCAGGGATGTTTAGTTCGCGTTCTTCTTCCATCTGCCACAATCCCTTGAAAAAAGATCTTGACCCGCTTTGTATGATGCTTCGCTTGCCGATGACCAGCAAAAACTTACGAATTTCTGGCTGAAAGACGATGATCAGGGCCAGTACGCCAACCGAAATAAATTCTCCCAGGATGGCCGTCAGCAGCTCCATCTCGAAAATGCGCACCAGCCACCATATCATGTATATGGAAAGGATACCCAAAAAGATGTTCATGGCCCCGGTGCCTCGGATGAGGCTGTACAGCTGGTATATCAGGATGGCCACCAGGACAATGTCCAGGATTTCAAGAAGCCTGATCTGAAGAAAACAGGGGATAAAAAAAGCCATCATATCGCTGTGGTTTGATCCGGGCAGGGTAAAGATAAATATTTATCGTTGTTTTTGATAAAAACTGCATATTTTTATCACCTCTTTGGCTTCTCTTACATCATGTACCCGGAGAATGTCTGCCCCTTGTACGACAGCCAGGGTGTTAAGCACTGTGGTGCCATTGAGTGCCTTGGCTGGCGGAACCCCAAGCACTTTGTTAATCATTGATTTTCTGGAAAACCCAACAAGTAAGGGCAGTTCAAACATCCGGAAATAGTCCAGCCCGGCAAGCAGATGATAATTTTGCTCCAGGGTCTTACCAAATCCGAAACCCGGATCCAGGATGATGTCGTGTAATCCTTTGTCCTTAAGTATCCTGATTTTTTCTGAGAAATAGAAGGCAATATCCTTGATGAGGTGGTGGTAGGTGGGTTCTATCTGCATGTTTTCAGGGCGGCCCTGCATGTGCATCATGATGTAGGGAACCTGGAGCTCTGCCATGGTGTCGAACATTCGGTTGTCGATTTCTCCTGCAGAGATGTCGTTGATAAGGTGGGCACCGGCTTCTATGGCCATCCTGGCGGTGCTGCTATGGTACGTGTCAATGGAGATCACGGCTTCCGGGAACTGCCTGACAACAGCCTTCAGTGCTGGCAGCAGCCGGTCCTGTTCTTCTTCGGGATGAATGATCTCTGCACCAGGCCGGCTCGAGGCAGCACCTATGTCAAGGATGTCTGCGCCTTCATCCAGGAACTGCTCTGCTTTTTTAATGGCATCCAGCGGGTTACGGTACTTGCCTCCATCATAGAATGAGTCCGGCGTAATATTCATCACCCCCATCACGAGGGGAGCAGATAAATTTATAATTTTGCCTTTACAGTTGATGGTCCGGGGAGGATGAAAAAAAGCCTCTTTTGTCATTGGCTGGATCGCATTTTGTCCATGTTCTTAATCTTATGTCATGAGCCAGGAAACACACACCGATCAGCAATATAATGAGATCATGAAGATGTGCCGGGATGTATTCAAAAAGAAGATGCAGGATTACGGCAGTGCCTGGCGCATCTTGCGTCCCAGCTCCCT
>PWNO01000020.1 GCA_003557765.1 Bacteroidales bacterium | reverse complement strand
GGGTGCTTCTTTAAGCATGTCGGTGATCACTTCGGCAGCCAGGCGGTCTGTTGTTGCCAGGTCGGTGGGGTTGGAAGAGGCGCAAACCCAGCGAAAAGGCCCGAATCCATAGTCAAAGCACATGGGTCCCATGATGTCTTGCACGTAAGATGGATATTTATACGTCTTGTCATCACAAAATACGTCAGCTCCAGCTCTGCCTGCCTCCAGCAGAAAGGCGTTGCCATAATCCCAGAAGTACATCCCCCGTTCAACCATTTTGTTGATGGCATTCACATGGCGGATCAGTGATTTCTGAACCTGATTCCGGAAAGCTTCCGGATTTGTGGCCATCATCTCATTCGATTCTTCAAAGCTCAATCCGGCCGGATAATAACCCCCTGCATAAGGATTGTGCAGCGATGTCTGATCTGAGCCAAGCTCTATATGCAAGTCGCTTTCAGCAAACTTCTCCCAAAGGTCAACAATGTTGCCCTGGTAAGCAAGCGACACGGCTTCTTTTTTATTCCTGGCCTCACGGATACGTTCAATCAAACGATCCAGGTCTTCAAATACTTCATCCACCCATCCTTGTGAATGGCGTGTATGTGTGGCCTTCGGATTGATCTCGGCAACAATACCAATGGCACCGGCAATTACGGCAGCCTTAGGCTGCGCACCCGACATACCTCCCAGGCCACTGGAAACAAAAACTTTTCCTGCAAGCCCCTGATCAGCACCCCCCTTCATTCTTCCGGCATTTAATACCGTAATGGTAGTGCCGTGAACAATCCCCTGGGGGCCGATATACATGAAAGAACCGGCCGTCATCTGACCATATTGCGTTACACCCAAAGCATTGAAACGTTCCCAGTCGTCAGGCTTTGAATAGTTGGGTATCATCATTCCATTTGTTACCACCACCCGTGGTGCTTCCGGAAGACTTGGAAATAAACCCATCGGGTGTCCGCTGTATAATACCAGGGTTTGTTCGTCAGTCATCTCTGCTAAATACTTCATACACAAAAGGTATTGTGCCCAGTTTTGAAACACCGCACCGTTGCCTCCGTATGTGATTAGCTCATGGGGATGCTGTGCCACCGCATCATCCAGGTTGTTGCTCAGCATCAGCATGATGGCGCCCGCCTGTGTGGAACTGTATGGAAAATCTTCCAGTTTGCGTGCATGAATCTTGTATTCAGGACGGAAGCGATACATGTAAATTCTACCGTAGGTTTGCAGCTCTTCAGCAAACTCAGGTGCCAGTTCCTTATGGAACTTCTCAGGGAAATATCTCAGTGCATTTTTAACCGCCAGCCGCTTTTCGTCAGTTGTCAGAATTTCTTTGCGCACAGGTGCATGATTTGCCTTAGGGTCAAATGGTTTTGCCGGGGGCAGTTCATCAGGAATCCCTTGCAATATTTCTTTTTTAAAATCTGTTAATGACATGTCTTTTTTTTTTGATCGGTTTAAAGCCTTCTTACTCACAATCGCTTACTTCATTGATCTCTGAGATAAGGATATCCCAGTCAAATGCTTCTTTTTCGGCATCCTTAAGCAAGATGCCGTCAGCCACAAAACGAAGGCCTGCGCGCCCTCCCCTGAGTCGCTGATCAGGCCTTAAGCAAATGACGTTTTCCTTACTTTCAAAAAACAACTGACCTTCACGATAATAAGCAACCACAAAGTGGACATTAATGTGCGAGTCAGAAAGATTCGTGAGCTGAAGATTCAGAACAGCATTGCTATGTTTATTAAAAACCCGCTCACGTTGCCAGCGGTAATCAACCTGCAACTCATCAAGTGTAACATGCGGATCATAATTTACGACCTGGGCCTCTGCAACATTTACGCACAAAACTATGCATGCCGCTGCAAACAATATAAATAGTGCTTTTTTCATTTTTGTATGGTGTTAAGTGGTTGGTTTAGTTGTTTAGTCGTTTAGTTGTTGAGACAAGACAATTAATAGTTTAGTTTAGGTGTTACCTCCTTCGAGCTTCCAGCTTCGAGCTTCCAGCTTGTTTTCTTCCTTCGAGCTTCTAGCTTCGAGCTCTATATCCTTTCCATCAAATTTTTCAAAGACCTGTAAAGGAACTCCCGTGCACGAAAAAGCTGTGCTTTAACTGTGCCGAGAGGGAGCTCCAGTTCTTCAGCAATCTCTTCATAAGAACGTTCATCAAAGTATCGCATCAGGATCAGTTTTCTGTAACGGGGCTTGAGGGTTTCCACGACTTGTCTGACCACATCTGCCTTCTGACTTTTAATGAACTTTTCTTCCGGGTTGATCAGGTCAATCACGAAATTGAATTTCTCGTCCTGATCATCAATATCCTCATTTGCATCCTGATTTAAAACATTTTTTTTCTTCTTTCGCATGAAATCGATACAGTTGTTTGATGCAATTCGGAACAACCAGGTACTGAAAGCATATGAACCATTGTATTGACGGATGTTTGTAAAAGCTTTTCCGAATGTTTCAATGGTAAGATCTTCAGCATCTTCGTGGTTCCCGGTCATACGAAGCAACATATAAAAGATGGTGTCTTTATAGATCTGCATCAATTCGGTATATGCCTGCTGGTTACTGTGGTCAACAGCCTGCCGGATCAATTCCAGGTCTCTGAGTGCTTTTTTACTATGTTGAGGCTTTCCGGTCATCACAGGCAGTCAATACAAAGCTTGCAAACAATGCTGCAGCGAAATTAATCAAAATTTGTTATTCGGTATATATGCCCGATGGGGTCGAATAATAAAAACAATCGAATAGTTTTATCTTTGCCAAAAATTATTTTAATGGAATTCAGGATATCATCATCCAACAAAAATGGTAAGGCCCGTGCAGGTATCATCAATACAAACCATGGGGCCATTGAAACCCCTGTTTTCATGCCGGTTGGAACGGCAGCTACCGTGAAGGCCATCCACAAAAAGGATTTAATGGAACAAGTGCGGCCCGACATCATCCTGGGTAACACCTACCACTTGTATTTGCGTCCCGGACTGGAGATTATTTCCAGGGCAGGCGGTATCCATAAGTTTATGTCTTGGGAAAAACCAGTATTAACCGACAGTGGGGGCTACCAGGTTTATTCTCTTGCAGAGAGACGTAAGCTTACTCCTGAAGGGGTGACTTTTCAATCACACATCGATGGCTCACGCCACTTTTTTTCACCCGAAGGGGTGATTGACATACAGCGAAAGATCGGTGCAGACATCATCATGGCATTTGATGAATGCACCCCTTATCCCTGCGATTACGACTATGCGGCAAAGTCCATGAGACTCACCCACCGCTGGCTGGAAAGATGCTGTGACCATTTTGATGCTACACGAGGGCATTATGGATACAACCAAACGCTTTTCCCGATTGTTCAGGGTAGCACATACCGTGATTTGAGGCAGGAGTCTGCGCAATTCATCAGCGAACGCAACAGGGAAGGGAATGCCATCGGCGGACTTTCTGTCGGAGAACCCAAAGAGGTGATGTATGAAATGACAGAGCTCGTATGCGACATTCTTCCGAAGGATAAACCCAGGTATCTTATGGGCGTGGGCACACCCGAAAATATTCTTGAATGTATCGGTTTGGGCGTTGACATGTTCGATTGTGTGATGCCGACCAGAAATGCCAGAAACGGCATGCTGTTTACCCGGGAAGGGATCATAAATATCCGGAACAAAAAATGGGAACAGGATTACAATGAGATTGATTCCGGTGGGGATGCTTTTGTTGACAAAGAGTATAGCCGTGCCTATTTGCGACACCTTTTCGTGGCTGGGGAGATGCTCGGACCTATGATTGCAACCATTCACAACCTTAGCTTCTACAGATGGCTTGTGAAAGAGGCCAGGGCCCAGATACTGGATAATAATTTCATGAACTGGAAAAGGGAGATGATCTCCAGGGTCACTCATCGATTGTAAAATAAGCGTATCTTTATTCCGTTCATTACAATAAGACAGGGGGTTACAAGAAAAGGACAAGGCAAACCATGTTAAAAAAGCTTGATTTTTATATCATCAGGAAGTTTCTGGGAACCTTCGTTTTTGCCATTACACTGATTATTTTCATTGTCGTTATTTTTGACCTGTCAGAAAAGATCGACAATTTTATTGATAATCAGGCTTCATTGCGCGACATCATACTGGTTTATTACATTAACTTTATCCCTTACTTCATTAATCTCTTCCTCCCGCTGTTCACATTCATCACGGTTGTTTTTTTTACCTCCAGGATGGCTTTTAACACGGAGATCATTGCCATTTTAAGTTCCGGAGTCAGCTTCTGGCGCTTGTTAGTTCCTTATCTCATTTCAGCAGTCTTGCTATCAATGGTATCCATATACCTTTCAAATGTCGTTATCCCTCCTGCAAATGAAAAACGCCTGGAGTTTGAATATGAATATGTGAGAAGACCGGAAACAATCAGTGGCCGAAACATTCATATGCAAATTCGGCCGGGTATATTTATCTATCTGGAATCATACAGTGAAAGGACTTCAACAGGCTATCGGTTTACGCTGGAAGAAATCAGTAACGGCCAGCTTACTTATAAGCTCTTTGCCGACAGGATCGTCTACGATAATGAAGAAGAACACTGGACTGTACTGAATTACAATGAGCGATATATTGATGAATTGGAAGAAAAGCTAAGTTTTGGAAGGAAACTGGATACAATACTTCCATTTACCCCTCATGATTTTCTCCAGACATTAAAAGACATGGAAACATTGAACTACAGAGAGCTTAATGAATTCATTGCCAATGAAAGATTGAGGGGCTCAGAAATAGTCAGTTTTTATGAAGTTGAAAAGCACAGAAGGCTCGCATTCCCTTTTTCGACGCTGGTGCTTACCGTAATAGGTGTTGCTCTGTCCAGTCAGAAAGTAAGAGGTGGAATTGGTTTGCATCTTGGGGCCGGGATTACCCTTAGCTTTGCATTTATCCTTTTCATGCAAGTGACAACAACATTCGCAACGAATGGAAATTTGCACCCAATGCTTGCGGTTTGGATACCTAATATCCTATTTGGGATAATGGGTGCTTACTTGCTCAAAATAGCCCCGAAATAGAATCATTTTTCTTCGGCCTTTTTGATAAAGAAATCGGGAAGCAGATAGCCAAGCAATCCACCCCAGGCCATGCTCATGTAAGGGTTGGAAGTAATAGCACAACTGCCGGTATTGCATCCGATTAATGCAAAATATCCGTAGCCGCCAACAACCCCAAGAATCACAAAAGCGGCAAGAACGGTAAAATACTTACGCGGTGCCAAACGCAGAGGCGAAAATCGCGATCTTCCCCCTTCGTTGCGCTGTTCATTGTTTGCCAATGGTTCACTCATTGATAATAATATCTTTGATTAAAATAATATACATTAAGCTTTTACATCCAGCACATCATTAATGGCTTTCACCAAAGCTTCTTTTGGAAGTGCACCGGTTGCCATCTGGGGCTGTGCATCTTTCGGCACAAACAAAATGCTCGGAATGCTACGGATGCCAAACATTGCTGCAAGCTCCTGCTCTTTTTCCGTATCTATTTTGTAAATATCAACCTTGTCCTTGTATTCTTCAGAAAGCTCTTCCATCACCGGTGTCAGTGCCCGGCAAGGCGCACACCAATCTGCATAAAAGTCGATGATACAAGGCTTATCCCCTTCAAACTTCCACTCTTTGTTCGCCTCAAAATCAAAAACTTTCTCTTTAAATACTTCTTTTGTTAGATTTTCCATAATAATAATATACTATCTATAAATGAATAATGAATTTACAAATGTCGTTTG
>PWNO01000025.1 GCA_003557765.1 Bacteroidales bacterium | reverse complement strand
ATGACATCTATCGCTGGTACCGCCCTTGGGTGGACCACGTCAGGCATCGTAGCGACCTGAACTATGTGATCGGCATCATGGGCGGTGAGGTGGCTGTTGGCCATTCCTATATTTCCGGGGGAGACATGCCAGATGTGGACCGGGTGCCGGTTGGGTTGCTCGGTGCCGATTATGTGGTTGAAGATGGTCATGTGCGCATCGAAAAGATTTATACCGGGGAAGACTGGAATCCGCACATCCATGCACCCCTTGCTGTGCCGGGCATCCGGGTGCAGGAGGGTGATTACCTCCTGGAGGTCAATGGGCAAACCGTGGATGCGGAACAGAATCTATTCAGCTATTTTGAAGGTACCACTAACAGGCAGACGAAGATCCGTGTGAACGACCGGCCCACACGCGAAGGCAGCCGCCTGGTTACGGTTGTGCCTGTGGCAAGCGAGTTTCAGCTGCGCATGATGGACTGGGTGGAAGGCAATCGCAGGCTGGTCGATGAGCTTTCTGACGGGCAGTTGGCATACGTCTACGTGCCCAATACCAGTGGCTGGGGATACCAGTTTTTTAACCGCTATTACTTTGCCCAGCAGGACAAAAAAGGTGCTGTCATTGATGAACGCAACAACGGCGGGGGTTCTGCAGCTGACTACATGGTGGATATCATGTCGCGGGAACTTTTTGGCTATTTTAACTCCAAGGCGGCTGACAGAAGGCCGTTTACTTCCCCGATGGCTGGCATCTGGGGTCCCAAGGTCATGCTGATCAACGAAAGTGCCGGCTCGGGCGGTGACTTGCTGCCCTATATGTTCCGCAAGAAAGGTCTTGGACCCCTGATCGGAACTACCACCTGGGGTGGACTTGTGGGCATCTGGGATACGCCCTCGTTCATTGACGGTGGTCGTATGATGGCACCCAGGGGCGGATTTTTTAATACGGATGGGGAATGGGCAGTGGAAGCTGAGGGTGTAGATCCGGACATTGAAATTGAACAGGAGCCCGCCAAGGTAATCCGTGGACATGACCCGCAGCTGGAAAGGGCCGTGGAAGAAGCCTTGCGCTTGCTGGAGATAGAAGCCGTGGAGCTGCAACCTGAACCAGAGCCGCCCGTGCGCTATAAGCGTCCCGATCGCGGGGAAAACCGATAAAAAGCACAGGCTTTTGATGCTTGCAAAACGGATTAAGGACCATCAATCCGATCGCGAAGAAAACAAGTAAAATGCACGGACTTCTAATTCCGGTAAAGAGGCATTCAAGACCATGAAGTCCAATCGTCAGAAAATCAATAAAGCGTACATGCCCTTTAAAGCAAAATCACATATTGAAAAAGCTGTTATCTTTGCAGGGTGTGCATATTATGGAAGCCGGATGCCATGCTTTCGGCTTTCATCACCATGATACTATTGCATTCATTGTTTTAACCCATTTTAAATTCAAAACCAAAAATTATGAAACGCCTTTTTTTGTTAATGATTCCTGTGATGATGCTGATGTCTGGATGTGGACAGGGCCCTGCTGACGGTGATCTGGCCGGCAATCCTTTTCTTGAGGAGTATAATACGCCTTTCGACGTACCTCCTTTTGATCGCATTGATGATGAGCACTTTCTCCCTGCCATAAAAGAAGGGATTCGTCAGCACAAGGAAGAGATCGATGCCATTATTAACAACCCGGAAGAACCTACTTTCGAAAACACCATCGTGGCCTACGACCAGGCTGGCGGCCTGTTGCGTCGGGTGAACCCCGTCTTTGGCGGCCTGCGTGGTGCAGAAACCAATCAGCGCCTGCAGGAGATCGCGCGAGAGACTACGCCTTTGCTTTCTGAACACAACAGCTCCATTCGGATGAACATGGACCTCTTTGCGCGCATTGAGGCGGTATATGAGCAGCGCCATGAGAAGGAACTGGACAAGGAGCAGATCCGGGTGGTGGAAATGTTTTACCGTGACTTTGAGCGAAGCGGTGCGGCATTATCGGATGAAGAGCGCAAAAAGCTTGCTGAATTGAACGAAAGGATGTCGATGATCTCTCTGCAGCTCCGTGAGAATCAGCTGGCGGAAACCAACGCCTTTCAGCTGAAACTGGAGACAGAAGACGACCTTGCGGGTCTTCCGGGCAGTGTACGTTCTGCTGCAGCTGATGCTGCCGAAAGTGCCGGTGTGGATGCCAAGGGCATCGTGACCCTGCATAACCCGAGCTGGATCCCATTCCTGCGTTTTTCTGAACGCAGAGACCTTCGTGAAAAGGTTTTTACGGCTTACTTCATGCGTGGTGACAACGACAACGAGTATGACAACAAGGACCTGTTTGCCGAGCTGATGCAGTTGCGCCAGGAGATGTCCAGGTTGCTGGGATATGATAACTATGCGGAATTCTTTACGGCCATCCAGATGGCTGAAAATCCACAAAATGTATATGACTTCCTTTATGAGATCTGGGAGCCTTCATTGGCCTTGGCCAAGGAGGAACGCGAACAGATGCAGGCCATCATCGACCGCGAAGGCGGCGACTTCCAGCTGGAACCCTGGGACTGGTGGTATTATGCCGAGATCCTAAGGGAAGAACAGTTTGACCTGCAGGATTCTGAGTTGCAACCCTATTTTGCCATAGAAAATGTGCGTGAAGGAAACTTCCTCCTTGCCAACAAACTTTTTGGACTGACGTTTGAAGCACGCCCGGAAGTGCCTGTTTACCATGAAGAGGTAGAGGCGTTTGAAGTCTTTGACTATGATGGCAGCCACCTTGGCATCCTGTTTATCGACCCGCATCCACGGCCAGGTAAGCGCGGCGGTGCCTGGTGCGGAACTTATCGCACCGGAGCATATGTGGATGGCGAAAAGATTCATCCCATCGTCACCATCGTAATGAACTTTACCCGCCCGTCAGGTGGCAAGCCGGCCCTGCTCACCTGGGATGAGACTACCACCTATTTCCACGAGTTTGGCCATGCCCTGCACAATTTCTTTGCCGACGGCCGCTATCGCAGAACGAGCCGCAGCGTACCCAGGGACTTTGTGGAGCTACCCTCGCAAATGCTCGAAAACTTCGCAGGACACCCCGATTTCATGAAGGAATATGCCCTGCATTACGAAACCGGTGAGCCGATGCCTGAAGAACTGCAGCAGCGCATGCGCAATGCAGAGTTTTTCAACCAGGGCTTCATCAACACCGAGTATATTGCCGCCGCCATTCTCGACATGGACTGGCATACCGCCGAACATGGGGATGAGATTGACGTGCGTGCCTTCGAAGAAGAGTCATTAAACAACATGGGTCTTATCCCGGAGATCAAGCCACGTTACCGGACAACCTATTTTGGCCATATCTTTGGCACGGGCTACGCGGCTGGCTATTATGTGTATCGCTGGGCCGGTGTGCTTGATGCGGATGCTTACCAGGCCTTCCTTGATTCCGGTGATCTGTTCAACCAGGAGCTGGCTGAGCGCTTCCGCAAGTATATACTCGCAGAGAATGCACTCAGGGACGGGATGGATGCCTATGTCGAATTTCGCGGACAGGAGCCGGATATTGATCCTTTCCTTCGCCGCATCGGGTTGAAGTAGGTTAATTTGCTAATGTGCTGATGTGCCAATGTGCTAATTGAAGGGTCCTTTGTGCGCGATTATAAGGGTTCTTATCCTAATCCGAAACCCTTCATTAACACATTCGCACATCAGCACATCAGCACATGATCACATTAGCAAATTATCAGATTAAACATCACTCATGGCTTTCGATACCATCATAGAGCTCAAAGAGGCATCGGTATTTCAGAAAGACATTCTGGTGCTGTCCAATGTGACGTTTTCGATTGAACGAGGTCAGTTTTGCTACCTGATCGGTCGAACGGGATCCGGTAAAAGCAGCCTCCTGAAGATCCTTTATGCAGACCTTCCGATGGTGGATGGGTATGGCCGGGTTGCGGGAACGGAGCTTTATGGCATCCGCGACAAGGAGATTCCTTACCTGCGGCGCAAGATTGGCATCGTGTTCCAGGATTTTCAACTGCTCAGCGACCGCTCCGTGCGCGAAAACCTCTTTTTTGTGATGCGTGCGACCGGATGGCGCGACAAGATCGCCATGGAAGAGCGTATGGTCGACGTGCTTGAGAAGGTCGGACTTGGCACCAAGGCCTTCAAGATGCCACACGAGCTCTCAGGCGGTGAGCAGCAGCGTGTAGTGATCGCCAGGTCCCTGATCAACGACCCTGACGTCATTCTGGCTGATGAGCCTACCGGAAACCTGGACCCTGAGACCAGTGAAGGCATCATCGAGCTGATGTATGAGATTAGCAAAACCGGGCGGGCGGTATTGATGGCTACCCATGACTATTCTTTGTTTGGAAAGTTTCCTGCAAGGATTTTGAAATGCCAGGGAGGGAAGCTTGCGGAAGAGCCCTATGCAGTGGAATCAGACAAGAATTCCTGATAGATTTCTATTATTGTCTGCTCTTCTTTTTCCCAGCAAAGATCTTTCGCGGCTTCCAAGGCGTTTTGCTGCCAGCTTTTCATGCGTTCCTTGTCGGAGAGCATCTCCTGGATGCAATCCGCAATATGCTGTGGATCATGATTGTCAGCAATCATCCCGGTTTGGTAGGTGCTGACGATCTTTTCAAGCTCCGGCAGCCGGGATACCAATTGGGGTACGCCGGCCATCATATAGTCAAATATTTTGTTGGGCAAACTGTAGCGGTAGTTTACGTTGGTATCCTTATCCAGGGATACCCCTATCTTCGCGTGTTTGGTGTACTCCCGCAATTCTTCGGGTGCCATCTTTCCCAGGAACCATACCCGGTCTTTCAGCTGATGGTGTGTCACCATCTCCTGAAGTTTGGGAATGACATCCCCCGAGCCGATGATGAGCAGCAACACGCCCTTTAAGCCGTGTTCGGGACGCATGGCCTTCACGAGCTCCTCAGCGCCCCGGTCGATATTGATGCCGGTGCCCTGCAGCAGGATGATGTCCCTGTGAGGCGGTATACTCAGCTCTTCGGCTGGCAGTGCAGCTTCTGGCTGGCGATACCTGGGCAGATTCCTGACCACGTGCAGGGTTTTATCATATTCTTCTGCATAAAGGCGCGCAAGGGAATCGTTAACCGTAATGATCTTACGTTGACGCGGGAAAAGCCATCTTTCAAGTCTTTTCCAGACCTTCCAGACCGAAGGACGTGATATCACCTCCGGGGTGCCGGTAAAATATTCGTGGGCATCATATACCAACGGCTTCCTTTTGAGTCGCGACACCAAGTGATTAGGCAGCAAGGTATCCAGGTCGTTGCTGACCAGCACGTCGTATTTCCGGAACAGCAGGTGAAAGAAAAGCTTGAAGTTGTATTCGGCGTAAAACAGGAATTTTTTATGAAAAATCAGTGGGATACGCCTGATGTGCGCATAATCCGGGGAAAATGTCTTGCTGTCCTTCCGCTTTACACCGAACAAGTAAACCGCGAAACCCATCTGATGCAGCGTGTGGGCCATTTTTAGAACACGCTGATCGGTATACAGGTCGTTGGTGACGGAGAGGTGTACTTTTTTCATGATTTACAGATGTGATATAAAAGGACAAAAAGACAAAAGGACGAAAGGACAAAATGTCTAAAAGTCGAAAGGTCAAAAGGTCCAAATGTCAGGGTATACAACGTATTGTGCCTGGGCGAAGCGGTTTGAAGTTTGAGGTTGCCAGAGGCATTTGTGTACATCTGTGAAAACTATTTGTGTTAATTTGTGGATATCTTAACCTCAAACCTCAAGCCTCAAACCAATCCTGGTATCTACAACGCTCCATAATCTCTGCTTATAATCAGGATTCCGCTTCCTCTTCAGACTTTGCTACGGCCAGTTCCTTTTTGGTAAAACGTGAGATTTTGATGTTCAGGTATGCGAAGAGGATGGTCATGAAGGGGCTGATCAGGTTAAAGAAGGCGTAGGGCAGGAAAGCCACGGTAGGTACCCCCAGCACGGCTGACTGGGTAGCACCGCAGGTATTCCATGGCACCAGCACAGAGGTCACCGTGCCACTGTCTTCAAGGGTACGGCTCAGGTTTTGGGGTGTGAGTCCCCGCTTTTTGAAGGTGTCAGCAAACATCCTTCCGGGCACCACGATGGCGAGGTACTGGTCGCTGGCAGTGACGTTGAAAAACATGCAGGTGCCTGCCGTGGAAGCTACGAGCGAACCGGTATTGTGCGCCAGTTTGATCACGGATTGTGTGATGCGCTGCAGGAGGCCGCTCGATTCCATGATACCACCAAAGATCATGGCGCAGATGATCAGCCAGACGGTATTGAGCATACCGCTCATACCACCTGTCGTCAGCAGGCTGTTGACCATTTCATGGTCGGTCACCACGGCGATGTCGGTATACATCGCTTGCATCACGTCCACATAAGCTGCTCGTGCAAAGTAATCATCCATACCGCTCACCTCATAAATGATATGTGGCTGAAAGACCAGGGCAAACAATGCCCCGGCCAGGGTGCCGGCCAGCAGGGCGGGCAAGGCTGGTACTTTTCTTACGATGAGGGTGATAACCAGCGCAGGCACCAGGAACAGCACGGGCGTGATGCGGAATGAACCGTCAATGGCGCTAAGCACGGGTTCAATGTCGTTGATCGCACCATCCTGGGAGCGTGTAAGCCCAATGATCATGAAGATGATGAGTGCGATGGAGATGGAAGGTACAGTGGTCCAGGCCATATAGCGGATATGGGTGAACAGGTCGGTGCCGGCCATTGCAGGGGCCAGGTTGGTGGTGTCGGAAAGAGGTGACATTTTATCGCCAAAATAGGCGCCGGAGATGATGGCTCCACCTATGACGCCCTCAGGGATGCCTAGTGTTCTCCCAATGCCAAGCAGCGCTACGCCCAGTGTGGCCACGGTACTCCAAGAGCTCCCGGTGGCAAGCGACACGATCGCGCTTACGACACAGGCAGCCACCAGGAAGATGGTGGGGTTCAATATCTGCAGGCCGTAATAAATCATCGATGGCACAATGCCGCTAAGCAACCACGTGCCTGCCAACGAACCGATCAGAAACAGGATCAGGATGGCCGACATGGCTGAACCGATGGCTTTCACAATGCCCTTGTGCAAGGTTTCCCAGCGGTGTCCCGTGCGGATGGCCACGATGGCCGCCACCGCTGCCGAAAGGATGAGGACGATCTGGTTCGAGCCGGCCAGGGCATCATCACCAAAAATAAACACATTGATGGATATCAGGGCGGTGAGGAAAATAACCGGGATCAGTGCCTCGAAGAGCTTGGGACGCCTATGGGGTTTCGACATGGAGTAACAGGATGTTTTGGATTAGACTGTAAAATAAGCAGATTTTTTTTACATGAGCAAACCTATTTACTGGCATAATCGATGAAAATGAACGGAGATTTCCCCTTCTGTAGCCAATGGCTGCTGAAAGGCTTGCGCTGCAGCTGCGGTATACTGTGCTTTGGTTTTTGCCTTTTTAATCGCAGTGAAAACGTGCTGGCTGTCGGTGAAAATCCCTGACAGATAATGCCAGACCGCCTTCATCCAGCCGGTTTGCCTGGCCTCACCGGGGATATTCTCCTGCGCGTAATGCCAAAGGCTTTGATGGAAGGCGGCAAGCCTGGTCCGTTTTTCTTCTTCCCTGAGATGCACTCCCCGTATTTCATGAGCCAGGAAGGGATTGATCAATGCCCCGCGTCCGAGCATCCAGCTTCGCTGCTGTGGGTAGCGGTCGAGTATTGTTCCGAAAGAAACCTTGTTGTGGATGTCGCCATTATAAACTGCCGGGTGATTTACATGTTCAAGGATAAGGGCAAAATGCAGTGCGTCTGCCTGGCCACTATACAGTTGCTTGCCAGTACGGGGATGCAGGATGAGGTGATCAATGGGAAAGGCATTGAAAATGGGCAGGCAATCCCTGATCTCTTGAGGATCATAGTAGCCGGTTCGGGTTTTTATGGACAGCTTGATCTTCCCACTGGCAAAAACATCCGCCTGAAAGATTACTTCGAGGATGCGTGCGATGTCATGGGGGTAGGGAAGAAGGCCGCTCCCTCGTTTTTTATGTGTGATGCGTCTGAAGGGGCATCCCAGGTTCCAATTCAGATGCTGGTAGCCAGATTCGAATAGCGCAATGGCCAGGGCGATGATCTCCCTGGCGTCGTTGCTGATGATCTGCGGAATGGTGATGGCCTGCATGTCGTCAGGTGGCAACAGGTCAGCCAGTTTAGACGGATGAATATGCTGGTGTCCGCAACCGGTGATGAAAGGTGCATAATAGCGATCGTAACCACCAATGTGTTTATGCAGCGCATGGCGGTAATGCTTGTTGGTGATCCCCCTGAACGGGGCCAGGGATAGGGTGTGGGCCATGCGTTAAAGATAATACAAAAAAAGCTTGAGGTTTAAAGTTGCCTCGGCTAACCTCAAACCTCAAACTCTTGTTGAAATCAATTGAATATCAAATCAGAATATCGCTCCCGCCAGCACAAGGGCCACAATTGCAACCAGCTTAAGCAGGATGTTGAGGGAAGGACCGCTGGTGTCCTTAAGCGGGTCACCCACGGTATCGCCTACGATGGAGGCGTTGTGTGCTTCGGTGCCTTTGCCATATTCTTTGCCGTTATGGGTGATGCCCTTTTCGATGAGCTTCTTGGCATTGTCCCAGGAACCTCCTGCGTTGGACTGCAGGATGGCAAGCAGCACACCGGATACGGTTACGCCGGCCAACAGGCCACCAAGCGCTTCGGGGCCGAGCAGGAAGCCGGTCAGCACGGGCACGGCTACGGCAATGACACCCGGCAGGATCATCTGCCTGAGCGCAGCACGTGTGGATATTGTGACACAACTGGCATAATCCGGAGTGCCATCTGCGGCATCCATGATGTCATGATCCTCCTTACTCCATTCTTTGGTTGGCTTGTTCTGGTTTTTTCTCATGACTTCCAAGGCCTTTTTCAGGGGTTCAATCCTGTTAAACTGGTCGCGCACCTCTTCGATCATGTCCTGTGCTGCTTCGCTCACCGCGCGGATAGTGAGGGCAGAAAACACATAAGGCAGAAGTGCCCCAACAAAGACCGATGCAATCACAAATGGCTGCGAGACATCGATACTTGTGATATTGGCAGCTGTCATATAGGCACCAAAAAGCGCCAAGGCGGTTAATGCGGCCGAACCAATGGCAAAGCCTTTACCAATGGCTGCAGTGGTATTCCCAACAGCATCGAGTTTGTCTGTGCGCTCACGGACTTCCGGATCCAGCTCCGACATCTCTGCGATCCCACCGGCATTATCAGAAACAGGCCCGTAGGCATCAACAGAAAGCTGTATACCCAGGTTGGACAACATGCCCACCGCGGCGATGTCTATACCATATAACCCACCAAGGTGAAAAACGGCCATGATGGCAATGGCGATGGTAAAAATGGGCACAATGGTGGAAAGCATCCCGATTCCGAGTCCGGAAATGATATTGGTAGCGGATCCGGAGGTAGACTGGTGTGCGATGATCTTTACCGGCAGATAATTGGTGCCGGTAAAAAATTCAGTTGAATAGCCAATAATCAGTCCGGCAACCAGGCCGATCATAGATGAGAAAAATATGTTATTGGCGGTGATGGTTCTTTCCACGCCACCATAGAGCATATCGGTATAAGTCAGGGTGGCCGGCAGGATGTTGGTGATCAGCAGGTAGGCGAAAATCACCATGATCAGTGAAGAGGTAAGCTGACCGGCGTTAAGCGCATTTTGCGGGTTACCACCTTCTTTAACGCGAACGAAGAAGGTACCAATAATGGAAGCGATAATGCCTGCGCCTGCCAGGAACAAAGGCAGGACTACCGGTGAGAGGCCATTAAATGCATCGGTATATGTTGCAGTCATAAAAGTAGCACCGAGGACCATGGCTGCGATCATACTGCCTACATAGGATTCAAAAAGGTCGGCACCCATGCCCGCTACGTCGCCCACATTGTCACCCACGTTGTCTGCGACTGCGGCCGGGTTAAGTGGATGGTCTTCAGGGATGCCCGACTCCACCTTACCTACCAGGTCACCACCTACATCGGCAGCTTTTGTAAAAATACCGCCACCCACACGGGCAAAAAGGGCAATGGAAGAAGCACCAAATGAGTAACCTGTTACGATGGTCAGCACCCGGTCCACGCTCGCTACTGTTTCTACGCCGAAGGCATGGGCATAGATGATGAACAGCAGACTGAGCCCCAAAATACCCAGACCAACGACTGATAACCCCATCACACTGCCACCGGCAAATGCGATGCGCAGTGCCGGGTTAAGGCCGGTACGGGCGGCATGTGTAGTGCGCACATTGGCCTTGGTGGCGATGCGCAAGCCGATGAATCCTGCAAGTCCGCTGCTTAGCGCACCAATCACAAAAGAAAGGGCCACGAGCGGATGGGTTGTTTCAGTGCCTGTGGTGAGGGCCAGCAGGATAGCGATGGAGAGCACAAAGATTGACAGGATCTTGTACTCTGCCTTGATGAATGCCATGGCACCGTCGGCAATGTAACCAGCGATGCGTTTCATCTTGTCGGTCCCCTTGGGCTGTTTCCTGATCCACAGCACACGCGTGTACGTGAAGAATATGGCAATGATGCCGATCACGGGAATGAGATACAGGTAAAAATTGTCCATAGAACGTTTTCTTGGTTTATTAGTAGCGAAATGGTTATTTGTTTAAAGAAACAATGTTTTGATAAAAAAGTTTAGTAAGGCGTGTATGCGAGGATAAAACACCATGATTCCGTTTAATCTCGCGGTGTTATTTACCTCGGTAATACATGCTTCAATCAAAAGATTTTTTGGGGTTAACGCTTTCTGCGTTTTTGCTTTTTTTATCCGTAGGATCAAAATGTGTATTTTTATTTCGCAAAACCATATTTATGAGAGAAGAAAAGGACTTTTTGGGTAAACTTCCTGTGCCGGATAATGCCTTATACGGTATACATGCCATCCGTTCAGCCGGCAACTTCCCTGGGCGCGACCCATTTCATCCCGCCTGGTACCGGGCCATGGGCCTGGTTAAGCAGGCTGCATACCGATGCATCTTGTCGTTTAAACGGGCTGCTGATGGCAAGTTTCCTGATGAGAAGCTTCCTGCCGGCATGGAGCGCATGGAAGTGTTTGACCAACTTGAGAAAGCGGCAGCAGAGATGGCTTCCGGCAAATATATAGACCATTTCATCGTACCGGTTGTGCAAGGGGGTGCCGGGACTTCTATCAATATGAATGTGAATGAGATCCTGGCCAATGTGGCCCTGATCCGGATGGGGCATGTTCCGGGTGATTATGATGTGATAGATCCTTATCGGCATGCTAACCTCTTTCAAAGCACCAATGATGTGGTACCTACCGCCTTAAAGCTTGCGGTGATGCAGCAGCTGCATTTGTTGGAAGAGGGCATCAACAGTCTGCGCGCCAGGGTGGAAAAACTTGAGGGAGAATACCGCGATAGCATGCGCATGGCTTACACCCAGATGCAACAAGCCCTGCCCTCTTCTTATGGAATGCTTTTCAGTGCCTATAATGAAGCCCTGGCCCGCGACTGGTGGCGGATCTCTAAATGTTTTGAACGCATCAAGGTGGTTAACCTTGGTGGAGGGGCTACAGGCAGCGGCCTGGCTGTGCCGCGTTACTATGTGATGGAGGTGGTGCATCAGCTGCAACAGCTGACTAACCTTCCCATCACACGCAGCGACAATCACACCGACACCACGCAAAACCTGGATGCCTTTGTAGAGGTACACGGCATCCTGAAAGCACATGCGGTAAACCTTGAAAAGATCGTATCAGACCTTCGCCTGCTGGCATCAGACTTCGCCGGTGCATCTGAGGTCAGGATCCCAAAAAGGCAACCTGGTAGTAGCATGATGCCCGGAAAGGTAAACCCGGTGATCCCGGAATACGTCATCAGCATTGCACACAAGGTATACAGCAATGATCAACTGATTACCTCGCTTTGTGGCCAAGGATGCCTGGACCTGAATGCATATACACCACTTATTGGCCATGCGATGCTGGACAGTCTGGAAATGCTTACGGCTGCAGACAAGAGCATTGGAAATTTGCTGTTCGACGGACTTGAAGTGCACAGCTCGCTGTCGTTGGAGAAGGTGATGCGCAGTCCGGCCATCACAACGGCCCTGATGCCCTACCTGGGATATCGTCATGCAGAGCAGTTGGCTGCCCACATGAACGAAAACAATTGCAACATACGTGAAGCAAATTTGGCACTTGGCCTTATCGACACCGCCCAACTTGATGATCTTCTCGCACCGGAAAGCCTTTTGCGCCTGGGTTATTCCCTCAAAGACATAAGGTGAGCTGGCCTTTTTACCTGAATGGTCGAACAATGCCCATTGTTTATCTAAAAGCGCCGGCTCTGCTTCAGCGCTTTGAAAATTCTCTGTATTTTTGTCCGCATGAGAATAATACACATCATTACCGCGCTTTCCCTGCTCTTCTTTTCTGCATGTGCTTTACTGAAACCTTATGATGAACTCGCTTCCGATGCGAAGACCGCCCTGGAAGCTGGCGACAAGGTCCAGGCTTTGACACATTATGATGCCCTTATTGCGGCCTATGAGGAGGACGGTGAGCGTGCGCCCGGTAAAGTTTACCAGCAAGCTGGCTTGCTTGCCTATGCGTTGGATGATAAAATCAAAAGTATCGATTACCTCGAGCAGGCGCGTCATACAAGGGCTGCCAATGCCGAAACGTACGAAACGCTTGCCAAAGCATACCGGGAGATTGACAACCTGTCGCGGGAGATCACTATGCTCGAACATTATGTGGATAACTACCCCGGCACAGAAGCCTACCAGGCAATGCAGTACCGCTTGTTTGAAACCCTCTGGGAGAGCAGAAATTATGAACAGGCGCTTGCATTATGGAAACAACTTGAAGGAGAGCCGCCGGAAGACGAAGGGATGATGACAGTGTATTTGCAGGTATTGCAATCCCTGAACATGGACCAGAAGGCTACAGAGACTGCTGAGGAATTGTTGAAAATAAACAAAGACAACAAGGAAGCCCTCGACTGGCTTGCAAAGAAACATTTTCGTCAGGCTGAGGCCTTATACAACAGGGAGATGCAGGCTTATGAGGATAATCGTACACATCGCCAGTATGCGCAATTGCTGGATGCCCTGGAGATCGTCAATACCGATCTGCGTATTGCCCTTGATTATTTCAAGCGACTCTATGGGCAAAAACCCAGCAGTGAGTATGCCAGCTACCTCGCAAATATCTATGCGCGTTTTCAGGATGAAGAAAAAGCCCGCTACTATCAGAAAAGGGCTCAATAATAACTAATATCTTTCATAAATAAACTGCATGATTCAGAAGCATTCCCGGACTGTTACAAGGACGCCATATGTTCATTTATTACAGCCTGCTGGTGGTCGTCAGACTGTCGCTGAACAAACTGTGTTAACATGAACTTTTGTTCTATCGTGCATCCTATGGCTTGGAGTCATACGGCTTAAAACTTTTCACTATGCGTAAACTGCTTATTTTCTCCTGTCTGTTTTTTTGTCTTGCCGGGATGAATGCCCTGGCTGCTGGTAATGCCAAACCACTTAATTACTTCTTGGAAGACATCCCCTATGCGGATGAGGTGCCTTCACCAGAAGAATTCCTGGGTTTTCAGATTGGCGAATGGCATCTGCATCACGCTTTGCTCGCCCAATATATGGAATTGCTTGCGGAAAGCTCACCCAGGGCAAGTATTTATGAGTATGGCCGTTCACATGAGCACAGGCCATTACAGCACCTGGTGATCACCTCGGAAGAAAACCAGCAACGCCTGGAGGAAATCCGTGAACGTCATTTACAGCTTACTGACCCGTCAGTCTCTGGTGATTTGGACATTAGTGAGATGCCCTTGGTGGTGCTGCTGGGTTATGGTGTGCATGGCAATGAGCCTTCGGCGCACAATGCCGCACCACTTGTCGCCTATCACCTGGTTGCGGGTCAGGACGAGTTTATTGAAGAGGTGCTGGATAACATGGTGATCATCATCGACCCCTCGTTGAACCCAGATGGCCAGGACCGTTTTGCCAGCTGGGTAAACCGGCACCGCAGCAAGACCCTGAATCCGGATCCGAACAACCGTGAGTTTAGGGACGTCTGGCCCGGCTCACGAACCAACCATTACTGGTTTGACCTGAATCGCGACTGGCTGCCTGTGGTGCACCCCGAAAGTCGCGGCAGGGTGAAAGCCTATCACCAGTGGAAACCCAATATCAATACCGACCACCATGAGTTTGGATCCAACAACACCTTCTTCTTTCAACCCGGCGAGCCGGCACGGGTAAACCACCGCACTCCGCAACGTACGGATGATCTGACACTGGAGGTGGCAAAGTTTCATGCTGCTGCCTTTGATGCCATTGGGCAACCCTATTACATGCAGCAGGGCTTTGATGACTTTTATTATGGAAAAGGCTCTTCCTACCCGGATGTGCAAGGGAGTATTGGCATCCTCTTTGAGCAAGCTTCCAGTCGCGGGCACCGCAGGGAGACCGAGCATGGCATCCTGGATTTTGCCCAGACCATTCGCAACCAGGTGGTGGTTTCATTTTCCACCATCGAGGCTGGCCTGAACATGCGCACTACCCTGCTGGATCACCTGAGATGGTTTTACACTTCAGCCCTTGAAGAAGCTGAAAAGGAGGATTTTTCTGCATACATCTTCGGTGACCCATACGACAGAGGAAGGAATTATCATAAACTGGACATCCTGGCCCATCATGAGATTAAGGTATATGAACTAGCTGAGCCTGTAGAGCTTAACGGGCAACGCTATGAGCCTGGTAAAGCCTGGCTGGTTCCACTGGAGCAACCACAGTACAGGCTGATACAGTCCGTGTTTGAAACAGTACTCACTTTTGAAGACAGCCTCTTTTATGACGTGTCAACGTGGACGATACCTCTGGCCTTCAATATTCCATATACTACGGTTGGTTCTACCAGGCTGCTGCGTGACTTGCTGGGTGACCTGGTCACACATCCGGTAAAGCCATCCGGCACCTTGCATGGTGAAACGGCTGGTATGGCCTACGTCTTCGATTGGAATGAATTCTATGCCCCTAAGGCGCTTTATACCCTCCAGCGAAAGGGACTTCGCACCAGGGTCGCCACAAGCCCCTTTCATATGGAAGCAGGAGGCGAAAAGCGCACATTTCATTATGGGGCGGTAATCGTCCCCATCCAGAACCAGGAAATGCCGGCAGACGAAGTAAAGGAACTGGTCCGGCATGCTGCAGAATATGCCGGCATTGATATCTTCGCAGCCGAAACCAGCCTGGTGGCAACGGGCATCCATCTGGGAAGTCCAAGTTTCAGAAACCTTGAAAAGCCCAGGGTAATCATGCCTATAGGTAGCGGTACCAACAGCCGGGAGGCCGGAGAGGTATGGCACCTCTTGGATCAGCGGTTCAGCATGCCGGTCACCAAGGTAGAACTTGATCGCATCACTGGTGTAGACCTGAGCCGCTATAATGTCATGGTGATGGTATCCGGCAGTTACAACAACCTGGGTGACCGAGGTGTGAAAGCCTTGTCCGATTGGATCAGAAATGGCGGCACCGTGGTCGCCTTTGGCTCGGCTAACCGCTGGCTTAAACGGCAAGAGCTGATTGAAATGACGTGGGTGGAGACCCCCGAGGTTGACGATCCCGAGATGCTGCCTTACAGCAGCATGCGCGATGTTTGGGGTGCCCGCAGGATCTCCGGAAGCATCTTCAATACAAGGATAGATACTACACATCCACTCTTTTATGGCTACCGCAACGGGCACCTTCCCATCCACGTGTCGGGAACCCTGGCAGCCGAACCCACTGATAACCCTTTCACTAACCCCATGATCTTCACGGAAAATGCCTTACTCAGCGGGTATGCCTGGGAAGGCTATAAAAATCATTTGGATAAAACAGCAGGGGTTGTAGTCCACAGCACGGGCAGGGGAAATGTTATTTCCATGCTGCATAATCCCAACTTTCGTGGTTATTGGTTCGGTACCGGTAAGATGTTTATGAACAGCCTTTTCTTCGGAGGAATGATAAGATAAGGGTTTCTGTGGTGTAGTTTTGGTGCTGTGCTGTTTAATTATGCCGTCGGCAAGTTGGCTGGCTTGCTGGGTTAATTGGCTATTGAGTTATGGGGGTTATTGGCTGAAAGCTTGCGGATAAAATAAGCACCTCAGGCAAGTTCAGACTACGGACAGGTCAGCCCTGTATCTGCTATTTTCCAGGCTTATTTCTGCCATACTTTTCGTGTGCGGTGACGAAATCTCCGGCAACAACCGAGGCTGCAAGGGATATTTCACCGGCCATAAGTGTGGCGGCAGCTACCTCTGCAAATTTCTTTGCCTTTCCTGTGCCATAGCAACCGATGATCTCCAGGCATTCGCGCTGGGTGGGAAGGGAAACACCACCGCCTATTGTGCCGATGATGAGTGATGGGAGCTTCAGGGAGACGTAGAGGTCTTCACCCATAGCCTCGGTATAGATATACCCCATGCAGGATTCACTTACGTTGGCAAGGTCCTGGCCACAAGCCAGGAAGAGCGCGGCTATGCCGTTGGCGATATGTCCATTTGAGCCCACTATGCCAGCCATCTGCCCACCAGCTACCTGGCGGCGGTAAGCATCATCTATTCCTTTGGCGGTCGTTCGGAGAAACCTGCTGATGACGGCCTTTTTCATGAAAATCTCGGCTGTGACCGTTTTTCCGCGCCCTGTGACCGAATTGATATAAGCAGGTTTTTTATCCACTGCCATGTTGCTCTCAATGGCATATTGTTCAACAGGAAAATTGGCGATGATATAGTGGCATATTTCATGAGATGCTTTGGTGATCATATTCATACCCATGGCATCTCCGGTAGAAAAGTGCAAGCGCAGGTAAACCGTTCTGCCATGCAAAAAGCTTTGGTGACTCTCCAGTTTGCCATGGCGGGTTGTAGTGGACGCCACTTCTTGCAGGGCACTGAAGTTTTGGGCAACCCATTGCGCAAACTCTTTCGCTTTAAATACATTCTCCAATACAAAATAGGGCGCACGCTGGATGCCATCTTCTGTCACTACCACGTTGACACCTCCTGAAAGGCTGATTGCGCGGGCTCCACGGTTATAAGAGGCGATAAGCGCGCCTTCCGTCGTGCCCAGCGGCACGTAAAAATCACCGCTGGCGTGCTCGCCGTTGATGCGCAAGGGCCCAATGACACCCACAGGCACCTGGGCAAAGCCAATGATGCTTTCAATGTTGCCCCTGGTGAGCTCCGGATCAACGGATCCCGAAGTCAGATGTTCAATCGGATAATCGCTCAGCCCTGACAAGTGTTCCGCACGCTGCTTCATCACATCACGTGAATAATCGTTATCTCTGTCTTTTGGTAACTTCATCCTTGCAGTTTCGATACTTTTTTGACCGATTTTAACTCCTTTTCCCATGATATGTATTTTTCAGGCAAACAAAAAATAAGGTGCCTTTCTCATATTCCCAATTATTGAACATGCAAAAATACATATTTGTTGCAGTCTTGCACATAAAAGTGTAAAATTAAACAAAAGTTTAGAAATAGTGTAGGATGCCTTTACTATCTGCATAATTTTTACCTTTGTGAAATTACTTTAAGATCCCACTGTTTCCGAAACCTGCTTGACCCTTATGAATGTACTACATGATCCCCTATGGTACAAAGACGCCATTATCTACCAGTTGCACGTGCGGTCTTTTTATGACAGCGATGGCGATGGCATTGGTGACTTTAAGGGGCTGATCAAGAAGCTCGATTACATTAAAAGCCTGGGTGTGAATACCATATGGCTCTTGCCCTTTTATCCTTCGCCGCTTAAGGACGGGGGTTATGACATTGCTGACTTTACTGACATTAACCCGGAATACGGCACCCTGGCCGACTTCAGACGTTTTGTCCGTGAAGCACATAGCCGCGATCTGCGCATCATCACGGAGCTGGTGCTCAACCACACCTCGATGGAGCACAAGTGGTTTCAGCGTGCCCGGCGGGCCAAGCCTGGAAGCACCTACCGAGATTACTATGTCTGGAGCGACACGCCCGATAAATACCGTGATGCCCGCATCATCTTCCAGGATTTTGAAGTCTCCAACTGGACCTATGACCACATTGCCGGAGCTTATTACTGGCATCGTTTTTATTCGCATCAGCCCGATCTGAACTATGAAAATCCGCGCGTGCAACAGGAAATATTTAAGGTACTCGACTTTTGGTTCAAAATCGGGGTAGATGGCTTTCGCCTGGATGCCGTTCCCTACCTTTACCAGGCGGAGGGCACCAACTGTGAAAATCTTCCGGAAACACACGTCTTCCTTAAAAAGCTGCGCAAATACGTGGATTAACGCCATGGAGACCGCTTACTGCTTGCAGAAGCCAACCAATGGCCCAATGACGCCATTGCCTACTTTGGAGATGGTGATGAGTGTCACATGGCCTTCCATTTTCCGGTGATGCCTCGCCTTTACATGGCTTTACGGATGGAAGACCGCTTCCCTGTGGTGGATATCCTGGAGCAAACACCCGAGATCCCGGACAACTGCCAGTGGGCAATTTTTCTGCGTAACCACGATGAGCTTACCCTGGAGATGGTTTCAGACGAGGAGCGGGACTATATGTACCGGGCTTTTGCGAAGGAGCCCCGGAAACGAGTGAACGTCGGCATCCGTCGCCGCCTGTTTCCCCTTTTGGGCGGAGATGCGCGGAGCATTGAACTGCTGAACATGTTGCTGCTTTCACTGCCTGGCACCCCCATCATCTATTACGGTGATGAGATCGGGATGGGAGACAACTACTACCTGGGTGACCGGGATGGCGTGCGGACCCCCATGCAATGGTCGCCTGACAAAAACGCTGGCTTCTCCAAGACTGATCCTCAGCGCCTCTTCTTACCGCTGGTGATCAACCCGGACTATCATTATACTTCAGTCAACGTGGAGAACCAGGAGAAGAACCCCTCCTCATTCCTTTGGTGGCATCGTCGTGTTATTGCCAAGCGTCGTCAATATAAAGCTTTTGGACGTGGCAGCCTGAAGTTTGTCAATACCAATAATCCCAGGATACTGGCGTATATCCGGTCCCATGAAGATGAGGACATCCTGGTAGTAGTCAACCTGTCGCGCTACTCGCAACATGTTGAGCTGGACCTTTCCGATTATGCCGGGGCCACGCCTGTGGAGGCTTTCAGCCGCAATTCCTTTCCCGTAATCAGCGAACAACCCTGGCCTTTCTCCATGCAGTTTAAGAACTATTTCTGGTTTGAGTTGCATAAGGCAGGGCAGGATATATATTCCAGGAAAAAAATCAGCCGGGAGAAGCCGTTGGTATTGCAGGAAGGTGAATGGGACCGGATGGATACCGACCTGCAGCATGTCATCAAGGAGCGGATCTACAATTACCTGGTAGATGTGCAGTGGTTCCGTGGAGATACCCGCAAGCTCAAGGACATCAACATCATCGATGTGGTGCGGATGGCCGAAAAACATCATGCACCCTATGTGTTCATCATCGAACTGGATCTGATCGAAGGGAAGAAAGACACTTATATGATGCCGGTGTCACTGGCATTAAACAACAAAGCCGAAGACATCCAGTCTCATCATCCGCATGCGGCGGTGGCTACAGTGGCCTTTGGAGAGGAGCGGGGCATCATCTATGACGGCTCGGCCGACAAGACCATCCAGGATAGCCTCTTTACGCTCATCGAAAAGCGTGCTGGTCTTCCGGGCATGAATGGCAGACTGAGGGCCAAATCGGGTCGCTTACTCAAAAAGGCTTTGGAGAAAGATGCTCATCTGACCCCGCACCTGGTTTCTTCGCGTGAAAACAATGCGGCCATTGTATACGGCGACCGATTATTCCTGAAGCTATACCGCAGTCCGCAGGAGGGAATGAACCCCGACGTGGAGGTGATGAAGAGCTTGACGCGTCACGCGAAGTTTCCCCATATTCCGCAATATCTTGGACGCATCGACTATCGCAACCCCGGATTGGAGGATACGTCGATTGCGATGCTGATGGAGCTGATCCCGAACGTGGGCAATGCCTGGAGCTTGACACAGACTGCCATCGAAAGTTTTTTCGACAAAACCCTGGCGGAGAAGGAAGATTACGATAAAGCCGGCCAGGTGCACAAGGATGCCCTCCTGGAACATATCGACCCATTTTTCCTGGAGATGATCGCCCTTTTGGGGCGCCGTACTGCGGAAATGCATCAGGCGCTGGCTTCACTGGAAGACATCGAAGGCTTTGCTCCGGAGGATTTCTCCCTGCTCTATCAGAAATCCCTGAACCAGGCGATGCGCACCTATGTCAAACGGTCTTTCCAGTCAATCCGCAAAGTCAGGCCCCAGGTGGCTGAAAAACATCAGAAACTGCTGCAGGAGATGCTGGACAGCGAGTCGCGATTCCTTGGCCATGTGCGCCACTGGTTAGAAGAAAAGAAAATGGCGGCAAAGAAGATCCGCATTCACGGCAACTACAAGCTGGACAAGGTGCTTTATACGGGTAAGGATTTTAAGATCATCAACTTCGAAGGCGAGCTGGAGCGCTCATTCAGCGTGCGCAGGATCAAGCACAGTCCACTGAAAGATGTGGCTTCCATGCTGAGCTCCCTACACTACGCCATCTACCGGGGATATTATCAACGCAAGGAGTTTGTGCCCGTGGATGCCTTTTACCTGCGTACCCTGATCGAGCAGTGGTACCAGCGGGT
>PWNO01000122.1 GCA_003557765.1 Bacteroidales bacterium | reverse complement strand
TGTTGTCGTAAAGCGGGCTGTTCGCATCAGGAACATCCCCGTTAAGGGTATAAAAAACACTTACTGTTTGATCATACCCATCATAATTATCAACAAAAACAGTCAAGTCTTCATAGTAGGTGCCTGCGGGAGGATCGAAAACGGGAGCAACCAGTGCTGGCGGGGGCGGCGGTTCTTCATCAAGCGCTTTAAATTGGCCGATGTTGATGCGATGAGCAGCACTTCCGGCGCTACCACCCGATATTTTTATTTGCAGCTTCTCTGCTTCAAGTGCTTGTTCTTCAACAAAATAATAAACAAACTCCTGGTAAACCTGAAACTCTTCAAACCAGTCGCTGTTTAGTGTTTGAATGATTTCCCATGAAACACCTCCATCCAAACTAACTTCGATATCTCTATTGGTAGTGGCCGGATTTGCCAGAGTCCCCATCCAGTTGCGTAACTGCAAAGAGAATCCGGTCATTCCATTCACGTCCGACTGGTTAAATATGGTGAACCCACCCGTATCCCGGAATGAATAGGCTGATTCATCAAAGGTTTCAACCCCGGTTCCTCTTACTGCACTGGAACTATGGAAATACCAGCCCCCTTCCGTGTATGTTTTCTCATTATAACTTCCCATTGCTCCGTCTGCCCACCAATTCTCATCAATACCAAAATCGGTCTCAAAAGGCACCAGTGTTACCAGTGGCTCTGTAACTTCACCGCTTAAGGCAACCATCCGTGGTGTTGCACCTTCAGCGGCAACCTCGACATCCTCGTTATAGGTACCGGCAGCCAGGCCCTCTTTGAGTATCACATAAATATCGGTTTGAGATACCTTGAGGCCTGAGAGTGGCAACACAATTTCATTGGTGTAGCCTGCATCTGGTGAAAGGGAGATCAGATAGCTTTCGGGGGCGGTAATGGTAATACCCGAAACAAGGTTTTCGCCACTCACGGTAAACTGTTGCGGATCTGATGGTCCGTGGTCTTCAAGATAGTTAAATCCTGTGAGGGTTTGCGGGCTTACTGACAAAAACGGTGTGTCAATTTCCATGGCTTCAAAATCTTCCAGGTTTCTTGGAATGATTTGCAGGGTTGTGCCAAACACCTGGTGAACGCCTGTAATGTTTTGTGGTGTTTCAGGGATGGGCTCACCAATGTAATCCAGGTTGGAGAACACGGTGCGAAGTGTCAGGTTGTTTTCATCCACATCGCGGAAAAGGTAACTTGTTTCTTCCTGGAAAACTTCGGCGCTTCCCTGGTATGTGAGTCCTTCCACAAGGATCAGCATTCCCTGGTGGTCGGTGTTAAGATCGTCGATTCCTACCGTAATTGGTTCGGGGAACACTTGTGTATCGGTAACTGATGCGAGGTCTACTGTTGGAATGAGCTGCACCATGTTGTTAAACATTCCAACTGTTCCGATGAGGTTTTCCAGGACATCGCCTATGGAATATGTGCCAAGCACAGCGGCATTGTCATCAATGAGTATTCCGGCGGTTTCATCCTGTATGAAACGTTGGTTGCGGGGGTTATCGCCTTGAAGCGTGATCACGGCACCACCTGTGAGTCGGTACAATGTGCCGGTTGATTTTTGGCTGCGTAGTTCGGCAATGCTTGCCACGTTTACGGGGAATATGTATTGCGCCGTTGTGATGTTGCTTTGTGAGTCCGTGGCGGTTTCGATGGCAATAACTTTGATCGTAATGGCGCCCTCTCCGTCCAACAGTTCGATGCCCTGGCCGTGGTTGTATGGCTCGCTTTCTACATCAGGAGTTTCACCATCGGTAGTGTAGAAGAGTGAGATGCCTGCAGCGTACTCATCATGATTGGAAACAAAAACTGTTTGGTTTTCAAAGTAGGTGCCTGCGGTGAGACTCAGAACAGGATCCTCAAGATCGGGAATAACTTCTTCTGTAAGCGAAAAGTCGCGAAAACGGCTTGAGCCGGTGCCCGCAGTCATTTCTATCTTGAGTTTGCCATTGGCCGTGCGCTTTTTGCCCAAGTCAATCAACTCTTCGTAAGTAACGTAACTGCCTGTTAACTCCCAGGTGTTTAATGCCGAATAAGAACTGCCCCCATCGGTGGATATCATCAGCGTAAGACTTTGTCCGAGGGCACCACCATAAGTAGTGGCGTCAAATACAAACAGCAGGTTTTCATAAGCTGAGAAATCAATGGCGGGCGTTTCAAGGTAACCATCTGGGAAAATCCGAAGGTAACCTCCACCACCTCCTTCATTTTGCGCGCTTTCGATCACAAAACCGACTTCTTCGGCGGCCTCGTTGTCTGCAAGGCTCCTGAATGCATTGGCATAAGGGATATCGAAGGGCTCAACCGGTGCTGTTACGGCACCACTAACGGATACCGTTTTTTCGGTAGCACCGCCACCGTCAACAACCACATTTCCACTATAACTGCCAACTTCAAGTCCTGCCTGCAGGCGTACAAAAACATTAGTGTCAACGCCGGTGTAGGAAGGCAGCGTTACCGATGCAGAAAAGGAAACATTATCGGTTGAAACCTCAAAACTGCCAGGCGCAGTGATGTTTACCTCGCTGCCATCAAGGTTAATGCCGCTCAGCTCAAAGGACTTGGATACCGAAGGACCTTCGTCTTCCACATAATTTAACTGTGTGAGGGTTGCAGGATCAACAAACAATGTAGGATCTTCAATCTCAAAAACTTCGATGCTTACATTATCAATTTGCAGATGATTGCGGGCCTCATCCGTGTTTCGTAACGAAAATATGAATTCCGCAATGTCTGAGGTATTGGCAGCAATGACCGTTTGTGTGTACTGCGACCAATCGTCGGAATCCACAATCACATAATCATTATAGGGGGCGTAACCCCAACTTGTCTCCCTGTCATCAAACAAACCGGTGCGTACATCGCCTTTGCCCTTTACCCAAAAGGTGATGGCATATTCGGTGCCGTCGGTAACGCTTACCGGGTGCGTGGTAAATCGCTGGTGACCTGAGGCTGTATTAACCAGCCTGACGGCATAAGAACCGGATTGCGGGTTATCCTCATAGCGACTCACATTGCTTTGCGGGATGTTAGAGCGAATACCATACCAGCAATAGGGCAGGTCGTTGAACCAGTCTTCAAAGTCGAGATTGCACAGCTCTCCGACAGGGATTTCCGGCACATCGCCCCACACCAGGTAAGCGAATTCGGGGTTGTCGATGAAGGGGTTCCTGTTGTTTTGGAGGGCGTAGATGGCGTTATTCCGTTCGATCTCCTTTTGGCTCACGGGGTCGTTTTCGTGCCATTCGAGGAGCATGGTCATGAACCAAGATTCAAAACCGGGAAACTCTGAGCCGTCAAGTACACTTGATGCAACACTATGGGTGCTCCATGCAGGCAGTTGATCCATGTAGCGTGTGGCCATATAAAAGTAGGCCCGGGCAAAATCGCCCTTGAGCTCGTCAACAGGTTCGAAGGCCATTCCTGAATAGGCAGAGCCATAAGCGTTGTTGCCGATCTTGTTCCCTGCTTCAGAGGTCCACGTCGGATTGCTGATCTCCCCAAAGGGATAATTGGATTTTTGTGAGTTGACCCAGCGGTCGGCCGGGTAAACATGATGCAAGTCGGTTACCATTGGCGAAGGATCGGAGCCTGACCACCAGCTTTGCGGCCAGAGGTGTTCACGGTTGTAAACAACGCCTTCAGTATCGGGGTATGTGCCAGCACCCTGCTGGTCGTCTCCAAAAACATATTCGTAAGGCGACTCTTCGCATTCAATATAAGAGAAAACATCCCAAACACTTCCATCAAACCGGGCGTCGGTTGTCTCAAAATGTCCCCATATGGATTCATAAGTAAGGACTGTATGGTCATTGATGATGTTGTGCAGTTGCGTCATAAGCGTACCGGCAGTTCCTGTTGCCGTGCTGTAGTAGCCCGAAGGGATCTGTGAAGCGGTGCCTGATACATGTGCGGTGATTGCTTGAGAAACGAAACCGTCACTATGGTTTATTACTGGGTTGAAACTTCCGTTTGATGTTGGGAAGGCCCTTACGTAAATCTTATGTTCGGGAACGTTTCCGGCCGTTTCATTGAGCACGAGGCTGGTAGCGAAGTCATCGGTGCAGTTGAGTGAAACCTTCAGCGGGCTTCCGGCAGTAATGGTAAGGTTACCATCCAGGTTACTTGCTTCCACGGTATAGAACTGCACATCGGAAAAATTCCCGGTATATACATTCCGGAACGAGGGCAGCTCAGTTGTTGAAAGCGTGATGATGCCAGGATCTTCCGGGGGATCGGAGAGCGCGATGTCGTCCTCGTCGCGCGCCACGATTTGTAAATCATCATTGTGTTGGATGATTACGCCGGTAATGTTAACAGGCAAGGTTGGTATAGGGTCATCTATGTAGCCCACATTCCAGAAGTCCGTTCTGAAGGTGAACTCGTTTTCGCCGTCGGTTATCGTGTAGTTTTGGCCGTTTGCAAAGACGCTTTTACTTGTAAAACTTACCTCTTCAAACCTTACCAATTTGGCCTGATCGTCGCTATTTACCTCATCCAGGGCAAACACGGCGGGTTCAACGGGGGTGTTGAGTGTGGCTTCGGGGGTATTGAGTTCGGGCTGAAAGCGGAGTAAGTTGTTGAAGACGTTGAGTTTGCCGGTGACATCGGTAATGACGTCATAGAGGTCGTATTCGGTAGTGATGACGCCGGGCAAGTCGTCGATGAGGATAGCGGCGGTTGCGTCCTGTATGAACTTTCGGTTTCGGAAGCTGTCCATGGCCACGATAACGGCGTTGCCGGTGTATTTGTAATATGAGCCATCTACGGGCATGTCGCGCAGGGCGGCCAGTGTGGCTACTTCGGTAATTTCGGGGAAGGTATAGGTGGCCTGGGAGGTGGAGCTGGGGTCCATGCCATTGGCAAAGGCCCTGGCTCTGATGGTGAGATCTTCATCCACCAGAATTGGATCGGTAAAAAGGATATCATTCTCCGTCGGATCATTGCCATTCAGTGTATAATATACATCGGCGCCCTCTGTAACCGTTATGATGCTTACATACTGTTCTTCAAAATACAGTCCGCCCGGAGGTGTAAAAACGGGAGCTGCAACTTGTGTTGCTTCACCTGCATTTATTTGAACATCCGCGATACCAATCTGTTTGCTGGCCCCCGATGGTCCTCCACGTTCAGATGACCACACGATAACCAGATCTTCTCCTACAGGAACATTAACTGTTACAGCAGCACTTTTTTCCTCATCGACGTTACCTGTGGTTGAATAAAACAGTTCTGGAACTTCTTGCCCATTCACTTCGACTGTCCATTCCGGACTTCGTCC
Source organism: Bacteroidales bacterium (assembly GCA_003557765.1). The sequence goes on along the minus strand of PWNO01000122.1, from coordinate 538 downwards.
CTCACCAATTCTTTCAACCCTGCCAAGATAAGAGATGTTTACTAATGTGATCGCCTCACCGGTATTATTGGTAAGGGTAAGGCTGGCAGAAAATATTCCAGATGCTCCGGAGTGCTGATAACCCATCACATCGTCATTTCCCCGAAAGCCGGTAGCGGTTCCTGCTCCCCAGTCGCCCATGTACTTGAGCCTTGTACTGTGCGATCCCGTGGCATCGAATACCCATTCATTATCGGCACCAAAAGAGGTCACATCGGTATCGTTGGGAAAGGCAAAATCACTGAAGTTCTGCTGATAGGGAAACCCGGACTGGGCACTCACATTTGATGTTCCAAAAGCCAAAAGGATTGTAAGTAAAAACAAGCCAGTTGCAATATGTAAAAATCGTTTCATAAATTGAAAAGGTTAAGGTTTATTGTATGTTATTTATTTCTCACTTGCTCTTTGTTCCCTGATAACCATTAAACGGATTCCCACTTCAAGTAAACCAATAATTCACCAAAGATCCACTTCAAAATTATAGAAAAGTATTGACCCA
>PWNO01000057.1 GCA_003557765.1 Bacteroidales bacterium | reverse complement strand
GCATCAATTACCTGGATGAGAACACGGTAACTCTTGTGTTACACGATCCGCCTGCACTCAAGGAGTTTGTATTTGTAATTGGCGACATGAACGAATGGGAGCTCAGCGATGAACTTTTAATGAATCGCTCACCTGACGGCACCCGTTACTGGCTCACGATTGAAAACCTGGAAGCAGATACTGAGTACGGTTTTCAATACTACATAGACGGTGAGCTTCGTTTGGCCGATCCTTATACCCACAAGGTACTCGACCCCTGGAACGATCACTGGATTGACGACTTCAACTATCCCGACCTGAAACCCTATCCGGCAGGAAAAACCACTGGACTGGTGAGCATCATGCATCCGGGACGCATTCCCTATGAATGGCAAACAAACGACTTTACCCCCCCCGCCGTGGAGGACATGGTGATCTATGAGTTGCTGATCCGCGACTTTGTTGATACAAGTGCCATCAAAACGGTGATGGACAGCCTCGACTATCTACAAAACCTCGGTGTGAACGTGATTGAACTGATGCCTGTAAACCAGTTCGGCGGCAACATCTCCTGGGGCTATAACCCGGTCATGTATTTTGCCACCGACAAAGCCTATGGTACCCGCGAAGATTATAAAAAGTTCATTGACGCTGCCCACGAACGTGGTATGGCCGTAGTCCTGGACATTGTATTGAACCACAGTGACGACCACTCACCCTGGGTGCAGATGTATTTTGATCATAACTTGTCGCGCCCCGCACCGGAAAATCCATGGTACCTTGAAACGTGTCCGCACGAACCGTGGTGCTGGTTCCAAACATTCGATCAGGATAGTGAATACGCACAAGAATTGTTTAAACGCATCGTGCAATACTGGATCACTGAGTTCCGCATAGACGGTTATCGGTTCGACTTTACAAAAGGGTTCACCAACGAGCAAAGCGACGGACTAGGATGGAATTATGATGCCGCACGGATTGAAAACCTGAAACGCATTGCCGACGAAGTGTGGGAGGTAAATCCCGACGCTTACGTTATCCTTGAGCATTTCACGGCCAACGACGAAGAAAAGGAACTGTCTGATTATGGGATGTTGCTGTGGGGAAATATCACACACCAATACCAGGAAGCAGCAATGAGCTGGCTTGACGATTCCAACTTCGACTGGATATCCTACCAAAACAGGGGCTGGGACGATCCGCACCTGATCGGTTACATGGAAAGCCACGACGAAGAGCGGATCATGTTTAAGAACCTCACATGGGGCAACTCAACCAACCCCCACCATGACATTAAACAGCTGAGTGTGGCTCTGCAAAGGGCCGAACTTGTTGCTGCATTTTATTTTCCCATCCCTGGTCCAAAGATGATCTGGCAGTTTGGAGAGCTGGGCTATGACTATTCCATCAATCATTGCCAGGACGGAACCATCGACCCGGGTTGCAGGACAGATCCCAAACCCATCAGGTGGGACTATTACGAGGATTGGCGCAGGAAGCGGGTTTATGATGTGTATTCGCTGCTGGCCAACCTGAAACAGGAATACGACGTGTTTCGCACGACTGATTACAGCCTGAGTCTGGGTGGGGCGATGAAACGGATCCACCTGAACCACGAATCAAAAAAGGTTACCGTGCTGGGCAACTTTGATGTCGTAGCCGGTGATATCAATCCACACTTCCAGGAACCAGGTACGTGGTATGAATATTTTAGCAGGGGAGAGCTTGTTGTGGATGATGTGAATCAGCCCATTACCCTTCAACCCGGTGAATACCGGATGTACTCAACCGTTGCATTTCCTGACCACGGATTGCCTTTGAGCAACAGGGACATTGATGTGCCTCAAACCGGAAAAATCAATATTTATCCAAATCCTGCACGTGACATGGTTCAGATTGAGGCACAAACCCGGATCAACAGGGTTGAAGTGATTGACATACTGGGGAAAATGATGCTTCAGACTCATCCAGGAGGCAATACGACAACACTGAGCCTTGAACAACTGCAAACAGGGGTCTATTTCGTCAGAGTGAGCACAGCAGAAAGTATAAAAACCGAACGTTTGCAGGTGGTGAGATAACCACTGAAGGTCGTTGAATGGTTGATTGGTTGATATGAACCAATAAACCAATGAAGTACCTGTTTTGGTGGTTTTTTTTACATTTTCTTACCAGCTGAAGAAAAAATTATATCTTTACATTGAACCAAATAAAACCATCATGAAACAATTAAATCTTACTTTAGACAACTTAGAAGAATTGATCCCTGAGAATTTTACCCAGGAGCAGAAGGCCAAAGTCAAAACCTTGTTTTACAAAGAGCTTGCTGTGCGTGCGCACCGTTTTTACAACGGAAAAATGCAGACACTACCCAAGGCACCGGTAATGGGCTTCAACTGGTTTAACGCCTGGTACACTCCCGGGGTTTCGAAGATCTCTACCACCATTCGAGAAGACAACAACACCTCTTACGAACTCAGTAACCGCGGCAACCTGGTTGCCGTAGTCAGTGATTCAACCCGTGTTCTTGGTGATGGCGACTGTACCCCTCCCGGGGGAATGGGTGTTATGGAAGGTAAAGCTTTCCTGATGAAATACCTTGGCGGCGTGGATGCCATTGCCTTGTGTGTTGACAGCAAGGGCCCGGACGGCAAAAACGATCCTGAAAAGATCATCGACTTCGTTAAAATGTGTCAGCACAGCTTCGGAGCCATTAACCTCGAAGACATTGCTCAGCCGAACTGTTACAGGGTACTTGACGTGCTTCGTGAAGAGTGCGACATACCAGTATGGCACGATGATGCACAGGGAACGGCCTGTGTAACCCTGGCCGGACTTATCAATGCGCTCAAGCTGGTTGACAAAAAAATGGAAGATGTAAAAATCGTTTATTACGGTGCCGGTGCTTCAAATGCCACCATCGCCCGCATCGTGAATGCTGCCGGTGCCGATCCTGCAAAGTCCATCATGTTTGATTCAACTGGAGCATTGCACACAGGAAGAAAAGATATTGAAGACGACAAACGCTTCTACCGGAAGTGGGAGCTTTGCCAGATCACCAATCCCGACAAGGTTGAAACAATGGAAGAGGCGATGAAAGGTGCCGATGTGCTGATTGCGCTTTCAAAACCTGGTCCTGACGTGGTAAAAAAGGAGTGGATCGAAGTGATGGGGGAAAAAGCGATCGTGTTCGTATGTGCAAACCCCGTGCCTGAGATCTATCCCTACGCTGCAAAAGAGGCCGGCGCTTATATTGTAGCTACAGGAAGGGGTGATTTCCCCAACCAGGTGAACAACTCCATCGGATTTCCCGGCATCCTCAAGGGAGCACTGATGGTCAGAGCAAAGAAAATTACCGACAACATGGCCATTGCTGCTGCTGAAGCCATTGCCAAGTTCTCAGAAAACAGGGGCATCCATATTGAAGACATCATCGCCAAGATGAGTGAATCAGAAGTATTTCCTTATGAAGCAGCCGACGTGGCCATGCAGGCTATCAAAGATGGTGTGGCACGCAAGGAGATGACCTGGCAGGAGGCCTATGACCTGGCCAAAAACGACATAGACCACGCACGCGCCACAACCAAAGCCTTGATCGACGGCGGCTTCATTGCCCCTCCACCCCAGGATCTGCTTGATGGCGCGCTGGAAGCAGCGATAAATGCCGTGAAGTAGGTTTATAGGTTTAGAAGTTGAGGGTTTAGAGATGTGCAGATTAGCAGATGTGCAGATTAGCAGATGTGCAGATTAGCAGATGTGCAGATTAGCAGATAAAAAAATCGTGTAGAGCAAAACCTCGAAAAGACAGCGTTTTAGCTGTCCAATTTGTGGAAATTTGAGTAATAATTTGTGAAAATTTGTGGACAGAAACGCTTAACACTAAACAACTAAACTTCTAAACTTCTAAACCCTCAACCCTAAACCCTAAACCTTAAACCCTAAACCCTCAACCCAATGATTTCCTTCCTGCAAGGCATGATTGACGAGAAAAACCCGGCCTGCCTGGTGCTGAACTGCCAGGGGGTCGGGTATTTGGTTCATATTAGCCTGCATACATATAATGCCGTCCCCGATCAGGGGGAAGTACGGGTCTTTACGCTACCGGTGATCAGGGAAGACGCCCATTTGCTTTATGGTTTTGCAACTAAAGAAGAAAGAGAGCTTTTTAGCCTCCTTATTTCCGTAAGTGGTGTAGGTCCGAATACTGCCAGAATGATCCTGTCATCGCTTACACCCGACGATGTAAGATCAGCCATTGTGAACAACAATGTGAGTGCGCTGCAGGCCATTAAGGGTATTGGTGCAAAATCGGCCCAGCGAATTGTTGTTGACCTCAAAGACCGTCTCGAAAAAGAGGGGGTAATTAAAACTGAAAATTTATATTTTACGGACAATACAATCCAACAGGAAGCGTTATCTGCTTTAGTGATGTTGGGTTTTGCCAAAAACACGGCCCAAAAGGCCATTGCTTCAATTTTAAAAAAGAACAGCGGCACAAATGTCAGTGCAGAGTTTCTGGTAAAGGAGGCATTGCGAAATTTCTGATTGGTTTTATTAAACTTGTTGTTGGTGCGAGTACGGCAGACTTTTACTTTTTTCCAAAATTATTGGATCATCAGTTTTTTCAGCTTTTCTGCGCTACTGTTACCGGTTAGTGTAACCGGTACAGATGGTGAATCTATGCCTGCCCTCCCCCTTCAAAGTCCGGTGGTTTATGATTTTAACAGATTTCCTGTTTCCGGATTATCGATGACCAATCCCTCTGTTATCACCACTCATTATGAATATGATCCGGAAACAGGATATTACATTCGAACTGAACGAATAGGAGAAATGGTAATCGGAATACCGGTTTACTTAACCCTTGATGATTTTCTGCAATATGACCTTGACAATAGATTGCAACAATATTGGAAAGAAAAAAGCACACCACAGGCGTTCGAACGTCGGGATGGGTTAATTCCGGAAATCTACATCGGCGGTGAACTCTTTGACCGAATTTTCGGCGGTAGCACCATTGACATCAGGCCCAGCGGTTCGGCAGAACTCACATTTGGGGTGATGTCAAACTACAGAGAAGACCCTGCCCTTGATGAACAACGGCGGCGGACAACCAATTTTGACTTCCAGCAACAGATCCAGCTGTCGGTTGAAGCAAACATTGGAACAAAAGTATCACTGGCTGCGAATTACAACACCGAAGCCACATTCGATTTTGAAAACAGGATGAAGCTCGAATACCGTGGAACTGAGGATGAGATCGTTCAGCTCATAGAGGCAGGAGATGTCACATTGCCACTGGCAGGAAGCCTGATCAGGGGGACGCACGGACTGTTTGGCTTTAAAACGCAGCTGCGTTTCGGAAACACGACGGTTACAAGTATCTTTTCACAACAAAAGACAGAATCCTCATCAATTACCGTAGCAGGTGGTGCACAGATGACCGAGTACATGATTCGGGCCGACGAATATGAAGCCAACCGGCACTTCTTCCTTGCCCAATACTTTCGGGATAATTATGATCATGGGCTGTCAAACCTGCCCACGATCATGTCAAACATCAACATCACGCGGCTTGAGGTTTGGGTCACCAACGTGGGACCAGCAACCGAAGACAATCGCAATATCGTTGCATTTGCAGATCTGGGTGAAAACGAGCCACACAAAGACAACATCATAGATGGCGGCTTCGGAGTGATGCCCGACAATTCATCCAACAGCCTTTATGGCGACATGGTTAATTCACCCATCAGGAACATAAGTCAGGTCAACAGTTATCTCCAGGGTGCCGGATACACCTCAGGAGAGGATTATGAAAATGTAGAAAACGCGCGACGGCTCAGAAGTAACGAATATACTTT
>PWNO01000116.1 GCA_003557765.1 Bacteroidales bacterium | reverse complement strand
ACCGAAAACTGGACAAGCTCTATGACCGAACGAAGGTTTTGGGACGTCTGAAAAGCAAAGAAGAGCTTGACGAAGACTCTTTTCGTGAAGAAGGTGGCATTTTGATGCACATTGGCCCAAAAGGAGAGCTCTTCTTCGGCGGCAACGGCAACCATCGTATGGCCATTGCCCTGACCCTGAAACTGGAGATCATCCCTGTTCAGCTGGGTGGCGTTTATGTATTATCATTCCCACACCTCAAAAAACTACGCGCAATAGCCAAAACCATGCCCAATGACTAAACCCGTGTTTTCTGTCCTGATGTCGATTTACCATAAGGAATCGCCACATTATTTCGACCTCTCTCTGGAAAGCCTTTATAATCAAAGCACTGCTGTTGGGGAAATAGTGCTTATACAAGATGGGCCGCTCACCGATACACTGAGCAAGGTTATCAGAAAATGGGAAAAGCGTTTTGAGAACAAACTAAAGACTGTCAATCTTGATACCAATGTGGGGTTGTCGAAAGCGCTGAACCATGGCTTAAGCCACTGCCGGTTCGGCTGGGTCGCCCGCATGGACACCGACGACATCTGCCTGCCCGAAAGGCTTGCCGTGCAAGCGGAGTTCATTAGTCAAAACCCGGATATTGACATCCTGGGCTCTTATGCCATCACCATTGATGAAACTGGTGCGGAGAAAAAGTTGCTCAAAGTTCCCCTTGGCCATGATCGGATCAAAAAGCTCGTATGGTCGTGCCCGATGATCCACCCAACGGTTTGCTACCGGAAAGATAAGATTCTGGCACTTGGTGGCTACCATCCCGAAGCCGGCCCCCGGCAGGATGATTACGACCTCTGGTTCCGATGCGCTGCAGCCGGATATACTTTCGCCAACATTCCGACACCGCTGTTGTTGTATCGTTTCACTGACGATCAGATCAGGAAAAACACCCTGAAAGTCGGCTATTACCGGCTTAGGGTGGGATTTAATGGGAACAGAATGCTGAAAGCAGGCCCCGTTGCATACCTGGGTGTTATGGTTCCCTTCGTACGCGCGATGCTGCCATACCCACTGAATGTGTGGTTTTATAAACTGCTTTCCAAAGCTAACCCGCGCAACCGGTAACCTTCCCAAACACATCCTGAAACAGGAGGTTTCCATCTGCTATCGCAGGATGGAAACTCCTCCAACCACCGGTGCACCACTCCCGGAGATGGAATCCTCCGACAGGAGATTCCATCCTCCTTTTCAAAATAACAACCCTCGTAAAGAAAATTCATGAATTGTCTCAATTTTAAAGCTTTTTATGAAAACAACCCTCCTCACCGGTCACACCGGATTTATAGGCACTAACCTCATCCGGGCCTTTCAAAAAGACTACGAGTTATTTGGCCTGGATGTCACCCCTGACAAAAAAACATCACCCCTTCCCCTGCCCCCGGAAAAGACGTTTTCGTGGGATATGCTGACCGATCTCCCCCATGTGGACACCATCATCCACCTGGCAGGTAAGGCGCACGACACGGCCAACGTGAGCGCCCCGGAGGAGTATTTTGAAGTGAACCTGGAACTGACCAAACGGATTTTTGATCATTTTCTGAAATCCAACACCAAAACCTTCATCTTCTTTAGCTCGGTGAAGGCGGTTGCAGACAACGTCGAAGACGAAACCCTCACGGAAGAGCACACCCCCGATCCGAAAACACCCTACGGACAGTCTAAATTGGCCGCAGAACGATATATTCAGGAGGCATTAAGCACATACGCAGCCGAACAGCCCAACCAAAAGAACAGGCCAGACGAAGACGGCCCCAAAGGGGATGCTTTTTCTGAGAAAGACCCGGGAAAAACAAAAAAGCCCGGAAACAAACGAGTTTACATCCTGCGGCCTTGCATGATTCACGGCCCGGGAAACAAAGGAAACCTCAACCTGTTATACAACATCGTCAGGAAAGGGATTCCCTGGCCACTGGGAGCCTTTAACAACCAGCGATCTTTCCTGTCGATCAACAACCTGGAGTATATAATCAGGCAGCTGATGGAAAAGGATATTACACCGGGCATCTACCAGGTGGCCGACGACGAACCGATCTCCACCAATGAGCTGACAGGCCTGATGGCCCAATCCCTGAACCGGAAGCCGCGCATCTGGAACCTCCCTCCGGGAATCATCCGCGGCATGGCCCGCACCGGCGACTTGCTGCGCCTGCCTCTCAACAGCGAACGCCTGAAAAAACTGACAGAATCATATTTCGTGTCTAATACAAAAATCAAAAAAGCCGTGGGGGTGAAAAAAATGCCCGTATCAGCAACAGAGGGAATTACCCAAACATTGAATTCGTTTAGGGGCCAATGTGCATCAGCCACTGCTTTCGAAGATCCGGATTAACACAAAAACGACAACAAAAACACCATTCCAATGACCTACCTGATCATTGCTGTTTTCCTTTTCCTGCTGATGTTGCTATATTTCCGCCTGGCAGGTTATTTAAAGATTATTGACTGGCCTAAAGAGCGCAGTTCGCACAGCAGGCCCACGTACAGGGGGGGTGGCATCCTGTTTCCTGTGGCCGCCCTTATCTGGTTTTTCCTTTTCGGCAAGCAGATGCCTCTTGCTATCGCAGGGCTGACCCTCCTGGGTGCTGTCAGTTTTACCGACGACATCAGGTCCGTGCGAGCCAGTATCCGCATCCTGGTTCATTTCGTTGCCGTGTGTCTGTTATTTTTCGACCTTGGTATCTTCAGCTATCATTGGTACTGGATTGTCGCGGCCTTTATCCTCACCGTAGGGTGTATCAATGCCATTAACTTTATGGATGGCATCAACGGGATTACCGCATTATACAGCCTGGTGGCACTTGGTACGTTCAGCCTTTTAAACAACGCACGAAAACTTTTGCTCCCGGTCCTGCCCGGAGAGCTTCCGGAGGGCTGGGAAGCTTTTATACCGGAAAGACTGGTAGGGGTGATCTTCGTGAGTATCGCGGTTTTTGCTTTCTTTAACGTGAGAAAGAACGCAAAAACCTTTGCCGGCGACGTGGGGAGCATGGCGGTTGCCTTCCTTTTGTCCTGGTTGATGATCGAGCTGATGGTGATGTCAAACAATTTTCACTGGATTCTGCTGTTTTCAGTTTATGGCATCGATGCCGGCTACACGATCGCCCACCGTCTTATAAAAGGCGAAAATATTTTCAAACCCCACCGTCAGCACCTGTATCAGCTGCTGGCGAACGAACGCCGGTGGCCACACCTGAATGTTGCCGCAGCTTACGCCCTGACTCAGCTGGCAATCAACGCCTTAAGCATCATCCTGATCACCCAGGACCTTATGACCAATCTGGTATTTGCGGCAATACTTCTCGTGCTGTCTCTGGGTTACTTAATTATTCGGCGCTCTTAAATCAAGAGCCGGAGGGTGGGATTTAAAATATCAGATCCCAACTACCGTCCTTCACAAAAACTCCTGAAATTTCTCTCCCCGCTCGCATTCCCCATCCGCATCGCCTCGGCAAAGTCCTGACAGGCTGCCTCCATTTTCCCAAGCTCGCGCAAACTGACACCTCGCAGGTTAAGCAACGATCCCTCCACCTCCTGGAATTCGAACAAGCGATCAATGTCGGCAATGCTCTCTTCATAATTTCCTGAACGATAGTGCGCAAATGCGCGTATGCGGAATGCATTGGGGTCGCGATCCACAATTGCCATGTATTCATTGAGCTTATCAATGGCAGCAGAAAATTCGTTGTTGTTGTAAAGCTCCATCACTTCGTTGAAAACTGGCCTGTTAGGCTCTATGAACTTGCGATGATACAAAAAGTTGTATTGTTGTTCAATCTGGCTGTCGCGAGGTATGAGGCGCCTTGCTTTCTCAATGAGCTCCCAGGCCTTTTCAATTTCCCCTTTTCTGTTGTAAAAACTGGTAGCAAACAGCCATGCCTGGGAGGTACGTTTTTCCTTTTCCAGAAAGCGGTCAAGGATTGCCGCGATCTCATCCTCCCTGCCTTTGTGTTCCATAAGGGTAGCTAGCAGGTGAATGTTTCTAAAGTAATAGGGTTTCAGGTGGTAAGCTTTTTCGGAAAAATGGATTGCACTATCGCTTTCGTTTAGGTTGTTATAGGCCATAGCCAGAAAAAACTCCCGTCGGGCATCCCAGGGGTTTGTGTGATCGTCAATCAGAATGTCAATGGTCTTCCTGAATTTTTCCTCATTCTCCAGATAGCGTGCTTTTAGCGATGTGATCGATTCTCCCCAGATGCTCAGGTTGGGGATGACCGGAAACTGTCCCACGTACCGGTTAGAAGAATGTCGCAGTTCACCGGCCATGATGTCCTGATAAATCAATCGCTGCAATTTTGATGATTGGAAGTTAATGGTCAGAATCCAGACGACAACCCCAAGCAGGGCCACTACAAAAATGGCAGCTCCTTTTGCCGGCAACAGTTTTTTAAATGATGGGGCGGGAAGGTTAACCGGCCTGTTTGTATTTTCGCTGCCTTTTTGCATTTCCTCTGCCCGTGTCTCCTCTTTCTGGATAATTGTAGCAGCAATACCCATCGAAAGGTATAGCGACCATAGCAGCAAAATCTCCGGCCGGTCAGCAGGAAAGTTGAAAAAGGCATCAACAGCATAAAATGCCAGCCCGGATGCCGCCAGGAACAGCGCCCGATAAAGCAAACCAGGGTCATCTGCACGTTTTCGGTATTGCTTAATGAAGTTCCGCCCCATCAAAACAAAGATGGAAATAAACAGCAGCCCTCCAACGATACCTGTTTCTGCCGTTTTTTCAAGAAAATCGTTGTGGGCTTTGTAGAGATAAACAAATCCGGGATTTTCCTGGTTCTCATACTCCAGAATGTTCACCTTCCAGTTACCAGTGCCAACACCCATAAGCGGGTTGTTTTTGATAAGCTCCAACGACCAGTTCCAAGCATTAACACGGTTGGTAGAGGCGTCTTCACGCGTAATGGTAGCCAGTTGCTGTGTTACCGGCTGCGTATGACGGCCTCCGGTGCGCCCACCCCTTTCGCGCGCGCCAGGGTAGAGATTCTGCTGTACAACGGAAAACAACAAAAGTCCAAGCAACAAAGCAGCAAGATAGGATCCTGCCAGCTTTACATAAAATGTGTCTTTTTTCCTAAAATAGTGAATCGTTGTATAAGCCAAAAACACAACCGATAAGAGAATGAGGCCCAGGTAAAAGGTCCTGGTGGCCATGAAGAATGTGGCCAGAATGCCAAAAAACAGGGCGACCCATCCCAGCCCTTTTCGCCAGCCCTTGTCAAACATAAGCATCGACAGGGCAAATGGAAGCTTTACGTAAATAGAGGAGGCCAGAATGTTTTTGTTGGAATATATTGTTTTGATGTCAGATATGCGGGCGACCTCCCCCTGGATAAATTTGCCAATGTAATAAAACACTGAAATGGAGTCAAAAATAAGCAGCAGCGTCATCACAAAAAGGATCATTTTGACCAGCCGCAAGTCTCGCATCAGCAAAACTGACAAAATGAACACAGCGGAAAACACCGAAAAGATCTTTGCAAAATTCAATACAGATTCGATGATGTTTATGGCCTGGGTAAATGACAACAACGTCACGATCAGGAAACCTGTGTAAACCAGCCCTACGTTTGTATTGAAGAACTTCAGCAGCGTTCCGGGCTCCTGACGGATGCTCCGGTTGCTGATCAGGTAGAGAAACGACACCAGGTTCAGCATCGACAGCGTCATGAACTTCGTGGAGTTCGTATCGAGTGCCATCCAGTTGGGTGTGAAGGTCACAATGAAGATGTAGGCCAGTACGATCAGCGCAGGCGGTATCTGTGAAGGCTCGATCAGTGGTTTTTTGGCGGATGCCCTTTTGTTGTGCCGTTTACGCTTTTCATGCCTTTGCGGCTGCTCGCTAAGCTCTCGTT